>NZ_JAAGPB010000050.1:0-31334 GCF_017104585.1 Burkholderia sp. Ac-20392 | reverse complement strand
TGCTCGGCGCCCTCGCCGCACTCGGTCTCGCCGCGTTGCCGGCCGTGTCGCAACTGCCGGGCGCCGTCGACTCGGGCACGGCCGCGCTGCCGCAGCGCGTGCTGTCCGACACGCCGTTTCCCACCGCGCAGCATTTCGTGACGAGTGAGCTCGCCCGCACGATCGGCGAGCGCAACGATGCCGGCGAACGCAACGATCGCAGCCAGCAGCCGGGCCTGTTCGCGCCGCTCAGCGCGCATCGCAACGACATGCTCGGCTACGCGAACCTGTTCCAGTTCGCCGCCCCTGAAAACCAGCACGGGATGCGCGCGGGCGACATCGAGCTCACGCTGTCCGATACGCTGAACCGACTCGACGTGCCGCCCGAAGTGCGCATCCAGCTCGGCGATCTCGTCAGCGGCAAGGTCGCGATGCGTGCCAGCGCGCAGCGCGGCGACTACTACCGCGTCGCATTCGAGTCGAACGACGGCACGCCGCGCCTCACCGCGCTCGAACTGCGCGTCGCCGGCCGCACGTTCGGCGCGATCTGGTTCCGCGCGCCGGGCGCCGAGCACGGCGCGTACTACGCGCTCGACGGCTCGCCGCTCGAAGCCGCCGCATTCACGATGCCGGTCAAGTGGACGCGCATCAGTTCGTTCTTCGGCGAGCGTATCCATCCGCTGTCGCAGGCGATGGCGTTCCACACGGGCGTCGATCTCGCCGCCCCCACCGGCACGCCCGTCGACGCGGCGGCCGACGGCGTCGTGTCGTTCGTCGGCACCGATCCGGGCGGCTACGGCCGTTATGTGATCGTCGATCACGCCGATGGTTACTCGACCTATTACGCGCACCTGTCCGCGTTCGCGCACGGCCTCAAGACGGGCGAAACCGTGAAGCAGGGCCAGCGCATCGGCTCGGTCGGGATGACGGGCGCCGCGACGGGCCCGCACCTGCACTTCGAGGTGCGCGTCGCGAACAATCCGGTCGATCCGCTCGTCACGCTCGCGAGCGCGCAGACGGCGCTGTCCGACATGCAGCTCACCGCCTTCCGCCAGGAAGCGGCGCAATGGCGCTTCCGCCTCGCGTCGATCAATACGGCGCCGTTCGCGTTCGCGCAGAACGACGGGCCGCTGTGGGGCGATTTCGCGACCGATTCATCGACGCTGCGCGCAGTCTTCAATACGCATTACTCGGCGTCGTAATGCATCTGCCGCCTGCCGTTGCTCGACGAGCAGCGGCGCGCGCGGCCGGCTCTCTACCGTCCTTGCCCTTCTCCCTGGCCGCCGGGCCTGACCTGCCTGGCGCGCTATCCGCGGCACCCATTCACCGGCACCGCCTCGCCGGCCATTCAAAACGGCCGAAGCGTGCCGTCACCGTGCGGGTTCCGTGAACTCGGCCGCCGCGTGCGCGGCGCGTTCCGCGCGCGGGCGCCGCGACAGCAGCCAGCGTGCCGCGCCGTCGAGCGACGTGCACAGCACCAGATAGATCAGCGCGACGAACAGGAAGATCGGCGCCGGATACACCATCAGCCGGTTGTTCACCTGCGTCGCGACGAACGACAGCTCCGGCACGCCGACGATATACGCGAGCGACGTATCCTTCACGAGCGCGACCCACTGGTTGACGAACGACGGCGTCATGATGCGGATCGCCTGCGGCAGCAGTACATAGCGCACCGTCTGCCAGCGCGTGAGCCCGAGCGACAGCCCGGCCTGCCATTGCCCGTCACCGGCCGCGACGATGCCCGCATGCACCGCGTGCGCGAGATACGCACCGCCGATCAGCGCGAGCGCACATACGACCGTCGCGAGCCCCGGCACGTCCATGTGCAGCAGCATCGGCATCAGGAAGTAGGTCCAGAAAATCAGCATCAGCACCGGAATCGCGCGGAAGAAGCCGATGAACGCGAGCAGCAGCACGCGTACGGGGCCGCGCGCGAGCGCCATCGCAACGCCGAGCGCGATGCCGAGCACGGCCGACGCGACGGCCGACGCAATCGCGAGCAGCAACGACAGCGCAGCACCGCCGAGCGGCCCTTCCGGGAAGGCGCCGACCAGCAGGTACGGCAGATTGGCGAGCAGCAGCGAAAAATCCATCGTCAGCGCCCCGCTCCCAGCCGGTCGCGCCATTGCGTGGCGGCATACGCGCCCGCCTCGATCGCGGCCACCGCCGCGACGTACAGCACGGTTGCCACGCCGAATGCGGCGAACGTCTTGAACGTCTCGGTCTCGACCTGCCGCGATGCATACGACAGCTCGGCCACGCCGATCGCCATCGCGAGCGACGAGTTCTTCACGAGATTCATGTATTGGCCGAACAGCGGCGGCAACGCGATACGCACCGCCTGCGGCAGCACCACGTAACGCAGCGACTGCATCGGCGTGAGGCCGAGCGCGGCCGCCGCATCGTGCTGCGCGCGCCGCACGCCGCGCAGGCCGGCTTCACACTCTTCGGCGACGAATGCGGCCGTATAGGCGCTCAGCCCGACCCAGCCCGCCACGAATTCGAACGACGGCCATGCGAGCGTGAACGGGCCGAAGCTCAACGCATGGCGTGCGTTGAGCCACGCGATCCACGTGTCGGGCAGCAGCGACGCAACACCGAAATACCAGAACAGCAACTGCACGAGCAGCGGCGTGTTGCGGAACGTGACGACGTACGCGGCCGCCACCATGCGCGGCGCCGTGGCGCGCGCATGCCGCATGACCGCGAGCAGCAGCCCGCCGGCGGTCGCGACGACGGCCGACGCGGCCGCGAGGCCAAGCGTCAGCAGGAAGCCCTGCCAGAGCCAAGACAGATATTTGGGAGCCAACCCGAGCATGCTGTGTTGCGGGCGCGAAGCGCGCGATCGAAGGAAAACGAAAAGCGCCGCGCGGCCGATGCTTTGGCCGATCGCGGCGCGCGTGCGATGCGGATCAGGTCTTGTCGCCGATCCGGAAGATGCGCGTGAGCGGCGTCTTCGTCGTCGGCCCGAACCATGCGTCGTAGATCTGCACGGCGCGGCCGTTCGCCTCGAGCCCCTTCAGCGTGTCGTTGACGAAGCCGAGCAGGCGCGTCTCGCCCTTCGGCACGCCGACGCCCATGTAGTCGTTCGAGATCGTGAACGCCGGGATCTCGTAGTTCTGCTTGTCCGGCACGTTCGCGAGCAGCCCGATCAGCTTCGGGCCGTCCTGCGTGATCGCCTGCACGTTGCCGGCGCGCAGCGCGGCGAACGCGAACGGCGTGTCGTCATACGCGACGATCGTCGCCTTCGGGAATTTCTCGCGCAGCGTGATCTCGTTGGTGGTGCCCTTGTCGGCGCCGACGCGCAGCGCGTTCAATTGGTCGGCCGATTTCAGCACGCCTTTCTTCGCGAGAAACTGCTGGCCCGACGAGAAATACGGAATGCTGAAGTCGACCTGCTTCGCGCGCTCATCGGTGATCGTGAAGTTCGCGAGCACGAGATCGACCTTGCCCGACGTCAGGAACGGAATGCGGTTTGCCGGGTTGGTCGGCTGGAGCTGCAGCTTCACGCCGAGCTTGTCGGCGAGCGCCTTCGCATAGTCGACGTCGAGACCGACGATGTGATTGCTTTTGCCGTCGACATAGCCGAACGGCGGGTTGCTGTCGAACGTTGCAACGCGCAGTACACCGGCCTTCTTGATGTCGTCGAGACGGTCCGCATGCGCGACGGTGCCTGCGGTAATGAGCGCGGCCCCGACGAGCCACGTAGCGAGCGTGTGGAATTTCATGAGCACGACCTGATTTGTTATGAAGGCCGCCGCGGATCGCGCGGCGGCCCGGTTCGAAGAACATCGCGACGGAGTGTGTCGTCGCGAAGCCGCTAACGTATCAGCGCGTGCGGCGAATCCGAACCAACAAATGGTGCTTTGCTCAGCGGGTTTCGTGATGAGGCGCGCGGGCCGCGGTTCGCATCATCACGGGAACGTAAACGTGAATTCCGCTGCCCCGTTCGCGTTTCCGGGCCTCAGCTCGCCATCCGCACCGGTTCGGATATACCGGGCACTGAGCGGGATCGTTGCCGTGTCGGCGTTGCGATGCATCGGGTAGGTCGGGGCCGTGCCCGGCTCGCCGTACGCAATTCGCTCGTTCGTATCCCGGTGCATCATCACGATGTTGAACCCGTGCGCAACCGACCGGCCGGCCGGCGCGCTCAACTGCAGCAATGTCTTGTCCGGATTCGGCTGCGCGGCCTTGTCGCGGAAACTGATCGACGGCTTGGCCATGACCGCGCATTGGCTGAGCGTGATATCGAAACTGACCGGCTCCGACATCGCGTTCAACGACGGGAACCTGTCGATCGCGACATTCCCGAGCGTGACCGGCTTGATCCAGTTCGACTGGATCTCGCAGCGGTTCGGCACCTGGACCTCGCACTCGCTGCCGATGCAGACGTTGCCGGCGCCGGCAAAGGCGATAGCCTGTGCGCACAAGGGCGTCTGTTGAGGCACCGTCACGGTGCCGCCCACCGACGCGGCGCCTTTCGGCAAGTCGATCGCATAAACCTCGACGGTCGGATTGCCCGGCAGGTTCTTGACGACCAGCTTGCCTTGCGGCAACTGCGAGACAGGCTTGTCGAGCACGAGAAACTGCCGGAAGAGCATCCGCTGTACGTTGGCACCGCCTTCGTTCGCGCGACCGAGATTGTGCTTCACGGTCACCATCGGCAGCGAACCTTGCAGCAGGGTATTCTCGTCGCCGTCGCCAGATACGCCTGCCCACTTGAAGCCGATACCGTTGACGTCTGTCTTCGCGACACCGTTCGTGACAATAGAGCCCGTTTTCCAATGCCCGGCCCCCACCAGTTCGTGCTCCCCAGACGCAATGCCGTACTTGAACGAAACGAAGAGCGAAACGGTGCGTCGGTACAGGATCGCGCCGACCGGTGTCGCACTCGTCAACGGCGTAATCATCTTCCAGGTTGACGCATCGATGTTGCTGAACGAGCAATCCAGTGCCGTCGCACCACCAACGCCCTGCGCCATCGCGGGTGTACCGAATGCTAGGACCAGGTGCCCTGCCATCGCAAGGCGACGCACAGCCCGGCCGATTCGCCCGGGCCTGCGCCGTTGATTCGTCTTCATGCTGCCTCCCGTTGCATCGGCGGCGGGCGCCGGTCATGCGCGCCCGCCGCCTGCTGCATTACTCGATCACACCGAGATTGAGACCGGCAATCTTCTGCAGCCCGGCCTCGCCTGACGCGATGCTGTTGCGGAAGGTGCCCCGGTTGATGCCGACGAGACCGCCCGAGGTCTGGTACGACGACACGTTGATCCGCCCGCTCGCGGCCGAGCGTTCGACGAGCCCTGCGTTCAGGCCGCCCAGCGTCGCCCAGCGTCGCGTAACAGCCGGCGCCGACCGTCCCCGACGCAGACGCGTCGCGCACCGTGCCGAGGTTTTCGCCGGCAAACCCGCCCACCGTGCTCGACGAGCCGCCCGTCACGTTGCCGGTTGCCGACGCGGTGTCGATCGTGCCGAACGTCGTGTTGGCGCCGGCGAAGCCCCCCACCGACGCACCGACCCCACCGTACACGTCGCCGCTCGCATCGACGTTGGTCAGTTCGGCCGCGTTGCTGCCGACAAAACCGCCCGTCTTGCTGTAGTTGCCACCGCGCGTCGTGCCGCGTGCGACCGAGTGTGCAATCCGGCCGCCGAGATGGCTGCCGACGAAGCCGCCATTGGCGCCCTGCCCACCTGTGACCGCGCCATGCGCTTCTGCCATGTCGATTGCTGCATCCGCGCCCAGGTTGATGCCGACGAAACCGCCGGTCGAGCCGGTCGAGTCGCTCGTGACGGCGCCCAACGCCTTGCCGTCGGTCACTTGGCCCTGGTTCAGCCCGACGAAGCCGCCAATCGCTTGCGCATATCGGCCATCCACGACCCCGCTCGCACTCGAGCCGGTGATCTTGCCGGTATTGCTCCCGACGAAACCGCCTGCCGAGCCGCCCGATCCGCCCGTCACGCGCCCCAGCGCCGCTCCGTCGACAATCGTTCCGAGCAGGTTCGCGCCCACGAACCCACCGACGTTCACGCCGGCGATACCGGCACCCGACGTCGTGCCGCGACTTGTCGACCTCAGGATCTTGCCGCCCCGGTTCATGCCGACGAGGCCGCCGATCGATGCCAGGTTCGACGCGCCACCGGTGACGGTAGCGTTGGACTCGCTGTCCGACACGACGCCTGCGTCCATCCTATCGATGCGGTTTTCGCCGACCAGACCGCCAACGGCGTACGACATTCCATTGCCCGCCACCGATCCGGCAAACGACGATTGGGACAGCTCGCCGCTATTGATGCCGACCAGCCCACCCAGCGCATTGCTGCGGCTGGCGCCTGCACTCACCTGCATGCCCGTCGCAGTAACGTTCGTGATCTTGCCGGCGTTTTCGCCCACCAGCCCGCCGATGGCCACCGGACCGACACCGGACGCGGCACTGACGCGCAACGACGCCAGCTTGAGGTTGGCGAGCGTGCCGGTGTTGCGGCCGAACAGCCCTGCATACGGATCGCTGCTCGTGATGATGAGGTTGCTGATCGTGTTGCCGAGGCCATCGAACACGCCGGAGAACGACGCGCCCGAACCGATGGTCTTGAACGTGGTGCAGGAATACCAGGAACAGGAACCGGAGATGGCGTTTCCGAGTACGTACAGCCCGCCGAGATTCGTATTGACGCCCTGCAACTGCTGCAGGTTCTGGATCACGGTATAGCGATAGCCGTTCGACTCGAAGCCGGCCCCCGCTCCCGACAGCGTCACGGCCGCGCCGCCCGCGAGCGAATGCGTGACGCCATAGTCGAGCGTCAGCAGCGCGTTCGCGCCGGTCAGCGCGATCGGCGCAGCGATCCGCACGCTGTTCTTCGCGTCGATGCTCACGCGCGCGTTCGCACCCGTTGCGCGCAGCGCGCCGTTGACGGACACGTCGCCGTGCCGGCTGGCCAGTGCCAACCGGTTGCCGCTGGCCCAGGTCACCGGCCCGTCGACCGATACCGCGCCGCGTTCGGCAACCAGTTCGACATCGGTCGTCGCGAGGTTGCGCGACAGCGTATCGGCCACGATCGTACCCGGCTGGTTCGCACCCGCCTTGACCGACACGTCGGACGACGCGATGCGCCAGGTGCCGCCGCGCCCGTTGGTCGCACGCGTATCGACCATCGTACCGAGCGCCACCTTCACGTCGGCGCCACGGGTGTCGACCGTCCCGCCATTGCCCGGCATCGTCGCGCTTGCGTTCAGCGTGCCCGCCACATTGACGGTGCCGGCGTCGTGACCGTCCAGCGAGATCCGGCCGGCGACGTTCCTGAGCGTGCGCGCCTCGATGGTGCCCTGGTTGTTGACCACCGTGCGCAACACCGTATCGATGGTCTTCGCGCCCATCAGCACCCGCCCGCCGTCGGCCTTCAGCAAGTGCTCGTTGCTGACCAGTGCGTTCATGGTTCCCTGATCGATCTGCACGCTGAGCAGCTTGCTGCCGTCGAAGTTCAGCGTGGCGTCGCTGCCCGCGCTCAGCGCGACGGTGCCCATCTGTGCCTGAACGATCCCCATGTTGACGACTCTTGCGCCGAGCAGCGCGATCGCGCCCCCTTCGCTGGCGGCGAGATTACCGGCGTTCCATACTTCGCTCGGAGACTGGCCGGAGAACCGGAAGCGGTTCGCTTCGAAGTCGTCGTTCTTGATGTCCAGCGTCGTCGCCACCAAGCCGCCGACATTGACCTGCGCGCTCTTGCCGAACAGGACGCCGTTCGGATTGACGAGGAACACGCGACCGTTCGCCTCGATATTGCCGTGGATCGAGCTGCCGTCCTGACCCATCACCCGGTTCAGCGCGATCGACGTCACGGACGGCTGGTTGAACGTGACGCGCTGCCCCTTGTCGATGTCGAACGTCTGCCAGTTCGTCACCAGCTTGTCGCTATGCTGGTTGATCGACATCTGCTGCCCGTTGTCGTAGCGAAGAATGTCGGCTTTCCCGGACCCGATGTTCTCACCCGTCGGCAGCGCCTGGACGGACGTCGCCGCGCCGCCCGCGAGCAACGCCAGCACCGCGACGACACGCGCGCGCGTCGCCGACTTGCCGTGCCGGCGCACCCGTTCGCCGGCCACCTGCCAAACGCCCTGCCCGGCGTTCCATACCAAAGCGTATGTCTTGTTCATTCTCGTTTTCCTTGTTGTGGTTGAGACCCTGTCGATTCCCCGACAGGACGGGTACTGCAACTCCTGGCACGCCGCGGCACCGGCACATGGCGCCGCGTGCGGCCGCGCCGCTACGGCCCCAGCTGCGCCCGGTATTCCTGAGATGCCCCGCTGTCGTCGACCGCGTCGAACACGATCTCGCCCGATCGCACGCCGATCGGCATATCGATCGGGACGCGAACCTGGCTGAACGGCGCGATCTCCGCCGCCCCGCTGGCCAGCGCGACCGGCTCGCCGTGCAGCAGCACGCGCGTCAGCGTCACGTAGTACGGGGTGGGATTCGTGGCGACGATCGATGGGGAGTCCTGCCGGTCCATGCGCGCCCAGGTCAGCGCGTTCGGCGCCTGATCCGGATCGCCGGCCAGGGCGGTCGGCCGATACAGAATCTTCATGCGCAACCGGTACGCGATGCGCAGCGTGTTGTCGCTTGCCGGTGCGGCCGGTGGCACTTCGAGCAGGTTGATCCAGAAGCAGGATTCCCGATCCACCGGCAAGTCGGCTCCGATGGACTGCACGCGGATCGCCAGCGACTGCGCCGGATCGAGTCGCGCGAGCGGCGGCGAAACGACGAACGGCACGCGCATTCGATCGGGATCGGCATTCGCGTCGCCCACGTCGAGCCATGCCTGAACCAGGATCGGCGCGGCGCCACCGTTGCGCGCGACGATCGTCAGCGCACGGGCATCGCCGGGATAGACGAAGCGGGTTCCGACCACGGACAGCGCCGCGTGCCCGTTGACTGCGCCGACGCTCACCGCGCAAGCCACCACCGCCGCACGCACGATGCGGACAAAATCGGCCCCGCGACCTGTACGGCGCGGCGGCAGGGACGCCGCAAGTGCGGAACGGACATCGAGAACGCGCATGGAACTATCGCTCCACGCGCTGGCCGCGCGCCGTCGCCGCGACAGGCGCAATCGTAGGAAGTGCGCGGCACACACGTGTTAGCGTCACGTAGCCGCGGGCGGTACGTTCCTGCGCCGGCACCGCATAGTCGATTACGCACCGCTGATCGGCACGCGTGCCCCATTCGACACGGATCTGCCCGTCGTCGTCGGCACTGCGCACCAGCAGGCGGCTACCCTGCCCGACCGCGCCCAGCATGGTGCCGGTGCGTGCGTCGAGCGCACGCGCCGCGAACGGCAGTGGCCGGCCGTCGTCGGTCTGCGCGTCAATCAGCAGCGCCCGCGCCCTCTGCGTGTCGTACGACAGCAGGACGACCGAGCCCGAGCGGGGCGCGACGCTACGCGATACCGTCTTGAGTTCGACATCGTCGGGGATATCCTTCGGATCGATGTCGATCTTGTTGAGCTGATACGGCGTGAGGCTCGGTACGATCGCGTAGCCGAACCGGTCGACGCGCGCGTTCGAGTTACCCACCAGGGCACCGCGCGCGTGCGGCGCGCGCACGACGCCGATCGTCTCGCTCAAGGTGGGCGCCGGCGTCAGGCCGCCCGGGTGCAGCACCAGGCCGCCCGTCGCGTTCGCGGACGCCTGCTGGTAGTCGCTTCCCAGGCCGACGTTCGCCGACAGCGACACGGCCGGCAATTGATAGCCGACGCCGAAACTGCCTGACGGCGCCCGGTTGTTGCCGTCGTAACTCGACGACAACGAGTACGATCCTGCGCTTTGCTCGCCGAAGCGGCCGGCCAGGCTCGCGGTGGCACTGGTACCGGCACGGGTGTCATGCGTCATGAGCGTGCTGAAGATCGGCGCGCGCCGCGCGTTGCGTCCCAACGGAATCGAAACGTTCAGGCTCACGAGCGTGCTGCCCGCCCCGCCGCCGAACGACGGTTGCCGAGCAGACAGGTTGCGCACGCGCTGCACCGACGCGGTCAGCGTCGCATCGCGCCATTGCGTGCTGTAGCCGAGCGTGAAGCTGAGCGACTGCCCGCCTCCCGCCCAATAGCTGAGCGCCGATCCGTTCGCATAGACGCTCCCCGACCTCCCGATCTGCTGACTCACGTTGAGATCGACCCGATTGCGCAGCCGCGCAAACGAAGCGGTTGCCGCGCCTTGGTCGTCCCGGCCGTTCAACAGCAACGCGTCGCGCAGGCCGAGATAGCCTTTCGTCGAGTAGCGATACGCGAGCAGCGAAAAATTCGTGCCGCTGTTCGGCAGGTTCTTGCTGTACGACACACGAATGCTCGAGCCGGTCAAGCGCTCACTGCCCGGCGGCTGGGTCCGTGCGATCGTGACGTCGGCCGCAAAGCCGCCGATCGACGTATTGAGCCCCACTCCCATCAGTACCGACTGGTAACGGTTCGCAAACGCGGCGCCGCCGTATGCCGTCAGCGCATTGCTGACGCCGCGCTGCACCGTGAACTGGCCGACGTACTGCGTGCCGATGCCGCCACCGACGTCGATCGCCCGTCCCGCCATCGCGCTGAACCGCGTGCTGCCGGGACGCAGTAATTGGACCGCAGTCGCGAACGGCACCACGAAGCTGCGTGTTTCGCCGTTGGCTTCAGTCACCGTCACGTTCAGGTCGCCGCCGTAGCTCATCGCCTGCAGGTTGTCGATCGCGAACGGCCCCGGCGCGACGGTCGTCTCGTGAACGAGATAGCCGCGCTGGTAGATCGCCACTCTGGCATTCGACTGTGCGACGCCACGTACGACCGGCGCGTAGTAGCGCTGTTCATCGGGCAGCATCCGGTCGTCGCTGGCGATCTGCACGCCGCGGAACGACACGGCGTCGAACAGCATCCCGCTCGTCGAGCTCTCGCCGGCCAGCAACTGCGCGTGCCAGCCGGGCAGATCGGTTTGCGCATAGACGTAGCCGCGCTGATAACGGGTGCCGCCGCGTTGCGTCCAGGTAAGGTTGCCGTTGTGGCGAATCCGGAATCGCCCGGCGCTGGCCGCCATCGAGAGGCCCGTGTAGAGCTGCGAGGATTCGTAGCCGCCCGAACGCGTCGTGAACACGCTGGCGTTGTAGTTCAACCACGCGGCTGGTACACCGTTCGTCCAGTTGGCCGGATCGACGTAGGTACTCTGACCGGCGTAACGCATGTAGAACCGGGGAACCGTCAGATACAGTTTCTGCTCGGCTGCATCGAACGACAGTGCGGCGCCGGGTACATACCGTGAAACCGCCTCGCAGATCAACCCTTCAGGCACCGGATTCGGAGGCTGGCTACCGTCCTGCCCCCGCGCGCTCCGGTCAAGATCGACACCCGCCCGCTGCAGCAGTAACCGGTCGTAGCAAGGCAGCACGTCATCACGCGCGTCGCGATGGAATGTGATGTCCTCCATGCCGCGCCACTGCCCGTTGACGATCAGCTCCACGCGATGCAGCCCCGGCTCGACGGCGTTCGGACGCTCGAACGGCGTCGTGTCGATCGGCTCGCTGCGAGGGCCATGCATCAGCATCGAGTCATCGAAATGTGTCTTGCCGGCCGCCGGCGAACCGTCCGCGTTCTCGCTGCGCTTGTCGTCCCGCACCACCGCGACGGCCGTATCCGCGACGGCGTTTTCACCCGACGTCATCGCGATCGACGCAAATACCGATGCGACTGCCATCAGACAAGGCCGCTGCGGTAGTCGCAGGGGGAACTCCGATACGCATGAAGAATGGAAACCTGCTGAACTGCGCATGTGGATACAGTTATTTCGCATACCGATCCAATGCATCGGGATCGGCATGCTGGGTGATGCCTTCTGGATGGATGTGTTGCGTGGAAAAACTGCTCAGTCGGTCAGTTTTTTGGTTATCGTGCTGCGTCCGCCGTAATCGTCGATGGTCATATAGCGCACGGTCCTCGTGCGATGCGACTGCGTGAAGACACCCGGCAGCGGAAAGCGTTGGGTACCGAACGGCGCGACCATCCCGCCACCCGCCTCCACGAAGGTGCCGCCGACCTCGGCCTCGACCATCCCGAACGACACGTAGTACGGCGTCGGGTTCGACACCTCGAGCGTGATCCGTCGTCCGCCCGCGCGCTGCGCATCGGCAGACGCTCTCCAGACCAGCGCGTCCTGCGCCGTATCGACGTCGTTCTCGAGCGCCGAGGGCCGGTAGAACAATTTGATGCGGGTTCTGAACGCGAAGCGCAACTGGTTGTCCGCGTCTTGCTGCACCGTCGGCACCTCGAGCACATTCAGCCAGAACACCGATTCTCGGTCGGACGGGAGCGACGCCTGCATGTTCGTGATGCGCAACACCGCGCCCCGCCCCGCTTCGACACGCACCAGGGTCGGTGCAACGACAAACGGCGTGCGCATCTGCTCGGGCGGAACGTCGGCGCGACCGTCGTCGATCCAGCTCTGCGCGAGGACCGGTTGCGTGCCGGAATTTTCCATTCGGACCGTCACGTCGCGAGCACGCTCGGGAAAGATCACCCGGGTACCGTTCAACAGCAGGGCTGCCTGCGCCAGCGTGGCGCAGGCAGCCCATGCCACGACACCGGCCACGACGCCTGGATAAGGAATCCGAATTGACAATGTCATGACGTGTAACGCGAATGGGACTGATCAGTGGTAAGCGAGCACGTACCGGATGAACGAGTTACCGGAACCGGCCTTGATGCCAGCCGGCAAGGCCGTCGATACGTATGCAGCCTTGTAGGTCAGGGTCGCGGTGTTGTTCTCGACGGTCGCAATCTGCGGGTCGGTCTGCGGCGTGCCGAGCATGATCTTGCCGTTCTTGGTGTTACCCGCGTCCTTGATCTGGATTTCGATGCCCTCCGCCGGCTTGGTGCCGATGAGCTTCAGGTTGCCGGTCGACGGGTTGATGTTGACCGACACCGGATCGAACTCCATCACGACCTTCGTGCCGTTGGCACAGCCCGTATTGCCGCCAATCTTTACACTGAACTGGACTTCATTCGACGTCTTGCCGATCGCATCGAACATGGCCGGGTCAACGCGGTCGCCAAGTTGCACCTCTTGCCGGTTGCTGGAGCCAGGCGCCTGGCCGTTGACGTTGCAGGTGACGTCGGAGATGCTGCCGTAGAAGGCCAGCTCACCGTCAAATGCATTGGCAATCGACGGCACCGTCGCCACGCTCGCCAGGCCGGCCACGACGCAGCCTCGAAGCAAGTTCATTTTCATGTTTCAAATTCCTATCTAAATGGATGTTCGTTCCCGGAACAGCCCGATCGGCTCGGAAACTTCCGGAGGGGCTTGGTTTCTCGAAGCGCAGATCGCATCGCGCCATCTCGAATACATGAAATATGCATTCAAGAAAACGACGACATCGCCATTCTATTTTTCGTCTCCGCCTTATCAAATAGTACGAGTAAGAAATGTGGATATCATTTATCCATTCGTTATATTGGCTTGCAGCAGCAACTGTGCTAGCCCGCAAAACACAACACCCCACTCCGTACAGCAAGCCGATCCCGAACAGCATGGCCGCTCGACGATTCCCATCAATTTGATTAAAACTCGATAAACAATCAACTAAATATATTCAAAAATCCATTAAAAGACATGTCGGCATCAAAAAATTAGGAATTTTACGAACCAAATAACTACTCGCATAGGACAAGTCAAATCAACACTGCATTCACGACTTTCACGCCGACTTAGCGGCGCAAGTGCGCAAATCGGCATGCCGTCAAAATATTCAACATTCACTTCTCGGTGCGACGTCGCATTTCACTGAAGGCGCGTGCAGGCCGACCGCACGTGAACCGGCTGCATGCAGCGCTGCCAGCGGCAGGAACAAGTGCGTCTGGAAGCGACGCGGCTCGCCGCTTCGCAAATGGATGCGCGTTGCCGCGCCGGCGCAGAACGCGGCAATACGCCGCGCTCTGCCCCTGCATCACCCGGCGAGCGCGGTCGCCGCCTCGTCGATCAGTTCCGCGACCGCCACCGGTTTCGACGCGAGCGACGCATGGCTCGCATCGAGCGTGATGACCTTGCGCGCGTCCATCCGCGCCGACATTCGCTGCTGGTTTTCCGGCGCGATCATCCGGTCTTGGCTCGAGATCTGATACCACGACGGTTTCACGCGCCATGCGGGCGCGTGGATGGTGTCCGCGAAGGTGCTCGCCACCGGCGCCTTCTGCGTGACGGCCATCACGAGCGCTTCATCTGACGAAAGGTCCTGGCAGAAGCTCTCGTGGAATTTGTCGGGCTTGATCCACAGATAGCCGTCGCTGTCGGGGGCGAGATTCGGTGCGGCCGCCGGCAGGTGTTCCTGCGTGATCCCGCCGGGGCTTTCGCCGGCGTCGGGCGCGAACGCGGCAATGAACACGAGGCCCGCGACGTTCGGCAGGTTGCCGGCCTCGCTGATCACCGCACCGCCGTACGAATGGCCGACCAGCAGCACGGGGCCCGCCTGCTGCGCGACCATCCTGCGCGTGCGTTCGGCGTCGTCGGCAAGCGAAGTCAGCGGCAATTCGACCGCATGCAGCGACGCATGGCCCCTGCGCGCGAGTTCGACGATCACTTTTGCCCAGTGCGCGGCGCCGCCCCAGAAGCCGTGCACGAGCACGATCGTGGGTTTGCTCATCATGACTCTCCTTGACGTGGCATGTCATCGAACCGTCACTGGCCCGGCCGATCCGGACCGTCGCGCGGACATGCAGCAACCAGCATAGGCGAGCCGCCGCGCGCGACCAACCCCGCCGGGGCCGGCGTGCGACGCAGCGCACCAAAAAAGACGCCCGCTGCAAGCAGCGGGCGCGAATCCCAGTCAAGGAGGTGTCACACGAACTACAGGCCCAGATTAAGGAATTCGCCCGTCATGGACAACGAATCGATTTCCATATCGATATGACGGGACACGCTCACGCCGGCACTTCGCGGGTCGAGCAGTGGATGCCGCCGCCGCCCGACGCGATGCCGAGGATGTCGACCTGCACGATCGCCCGGTTCCCCGCATACGGCCGGATCGCGACGACCGCGGCCGCGTCGGCCGCCGCGTCGTTGAACTTCGGCATGACGATCGCACCGTTGCACGTATAGAAATTGATGTAGCCGGCCGCGAAATTCGTCATCTGCCGGTCGTTCAGGCTCGTGCCGGCCGACGTGCCGAAATTGACCGGCGGCACCAGCTCGACGAGCTTCAGCGGCCGGCCGCTCGCATCGGTCTGGCCCGCGAGCCGTTGCCGGTTGGCGTCCGTCAACGCGCGCTCGCCGGTCGAATTCGACGCGTCGTAACAGCACGCGACCACGCCGGGTGCGAGAAAGCGCGCGTAGAAGTCGACGTGCCCGTTCGTGATGTCGGTCTCGCCGGCCGGCGTCGCCGCGCCGCCGGCACCGCCCGCGCCGCTGCTGCGCGGATAGGTCGCCGTGCCCGGCAGCCAGATGATCTTCCGCACGCCGAGCGTGCGCTGCAGTTCGGCGAGCACCGTGTCTTTCGCCGTCGGCAGCAGCGTCGCATTCGCGATCACGCCGTTCGGGATGTCGAACAGTTGCGGATTCCGGTTCACGTGCAGCACGGACGATTCGGTGAGGATCGCCGTCGCGTCGCCGTCGAATTCGATCGCGCCGCCTTCGAGCGTCAACGTGCTGCGGATCAGGTTCGCGCCTTTCCGCTGCGCCATCCAGCCCGCCACCGCGTTGTCGCGCCCGAACGGCTGGAAGAACTTGCCCGCCTTCGACCGGTTGCTCGCGGCCGCGACTTCCGGCGGGACCGTCGCGCCGGGGCTCATGCCGGCGCCGTCGGTGTTCGCGTTGCCCCAGCCGTTGAAATTGAAGCCGACCGCATTCAGCGCATTGTTGTTCGTCGTATCCCTGACGAACAGGCACCCGGTGTCGCGCACCCAGAAATCGTTGAAGCCGTCGGCGAGCGACACGAGGTTGATCCCGCCCGCGCCCGCGGCGCGTGCCGCGTAGCGCGCATGCAGGTCGGGGTTCGCGACGCTCGCGGTCGCGAGCAGCGCGCGGGCCGCGTCGAGATCGGCCGGCAGCACCAGCATGTCGACCGGTTCGGTTGCGCCGATTGCCTTCGCAACATCCATCAGGTCGGCCCGCACGCGGTCGATGCCGGCATCCGTGCTTTGCGGCGTGGCGGGCAACCAGATGCCGTCCGCGCCGGACGCGAAGGCCATATAGGTGGACGCGTGCGGTGCATCTTCGGCCGGCAGCCGGTACGTGACCGGCCGCGTCGACGGCGTCGTGCCGGGTGTCGTGCCGGGTGTCGTGCCGGGCGACGTGGAAGCCGCGCCGGATGCACCGTCGCCGCCGCCACCGCCACCGCAAGCGGCCAGGCTGCCCAGCAGCGGCAAGCCGAGAAAGGCGGCCGAATATCGAATGAAGCCGCGCCGGCCGGTATCCGGCGCGTGCTGCGTACGCTTGCCTGCGCTCGCGTGGGTACGTCGTTTCGTCATGTTTCAACTCCATTGCGCGGTCGGCGCGCACGCGTACGCGCCGGCTTCCGTCTCGCAAGACGGATTCCGCATTGTTTTCAGTAGTCCGGAATGAACGGCTGCCTGCTACGGTCGTGCGGGCCGGTCACGCATGCCGGCCCGCGGCCGCGTTCAGGCCGGCTGCTGCTGTGTGGTGCAGTGGATGCCGCCGCCGCCCGCGGCGATGCCGTCGATGTTCAGCTGGATGACCTCGCGCCCCGGGAACAGGTCGACGAGCGTGTCGCGCGTATTGCGGTCGGCGCGGCTGTCGCCGAATTGCGGTGCGATCACTGCGCGGTTGCACACGTAGAAGTTGATGTAGCCGGCCGCGAATTCGTCGTTCTCGTATTGATGCCGGACGGACTTCGGGCCCGGCAGCACGACGACTTTCAACGGACGGCCCTTCGCATCGGTCGATTTCCGCAGGATCTCCAGATGCTGCCGCGTCACCGCGTGATCGTACGACGACGGGTCGGTATCGAGCCCCGCCACCACGACGCCCGGGCTCGTGAAGCGTGCATAGAAATCGGTATGCCCGTCGGTGATGTCCTTGCCCGCGATGCCGGGCAGCCAGATGATCTTCTTCAGCCCGAGCAGCCGGCTCAGCTCCGCCTCGCACTGTGCCTGGCTGACGCCCGGATTGCGGTTCGGATTGAGCACGCAGCTGCGCGTGATGATCGCCGTGCCTTCGCCGTCCACCTCGATGCCGCCGCCTTCGAGCACCAGCCGCGTGTCGAGCAGCCGCGCACCGGCGCGCTCCGCCACGAACGGCGCGACTTCCGCGTCCTGGTCGTGCTCCTGCTTGTTGCCCCAGCCGTTGAAATTGAAGCTCACGCCGCCGAGCTGGCCCGACGCGTTCTTCACGAACACGGGCCCCGTGTCGCGCATCCACAGATCGTCGATCGGGTGCTGGACCAGCTCGACCGACGAACCGCACAGCCGCGACGCGATCGCATAGTCCTGCTCGCGCACCAGCATCTTGAGCGGCTCGTGCGCGGCGATCGCCTTCGCGATCGCGGCCAGGTTCGCGCGCGCGACGGGCAACAGCCGCGCGCCCCAGATGTCTTCGCTCGGGCCGAACGCCATCCACGTCGCCGTATGCGGCGCACCCTCGTCCGGCATGTGCCAGGTTGCGCCCTGCTGCGCGTGCGCGGCGCGGCCGAGCAACCCGCCCAGCGCGCTGGCGGCCAGCGCCGCCCCCGATACGGACAGGCCGTGTTTCAACAGTTGACGTCTCGTTGTCATGGCATTCCTCTTTCGCTTGCCGGTTGCTTCGTGTGCTTCGGTTGTTTCAATCGTTCGGTGACTTCGAGATGCGCGGTCACGGCCGCGCCGTCTTGAAGCCGAGCCAGGTCCGGCCTTCCAGACGCATCGCGGCCGGCGATTCGGCGATCGGCGTGAACAGCGTACGCCGCGTCGCCTCGTCCGGATAGATGCCGGGATCGCGCACCAGCGCCGGGTCCATCAGCTTCAGCGCGCCCTGGTTCGCGTTCGCATAGCGCGTCGAATTCGAGATCTTCGCGATCACGTCCGGACGCAGGATGTAGTTGATGAACGCATGCGCGTTGTCCGGATGCTTCGCGGACGCCGGAATGACCATCGCGTCGAACCACATCAGGGTGCCGATCCGCGGAATGTCGTACACGACGTCGCGTTTCGGATCGCGCGCCTTCGCCTTCTGCGCGGCCAGGTTGATCGCGCCGGAGAAGCCGACCGTCACGCACAGCTCGCCGTCGATCAGCTCGTTGGAATCGGACGAATTGACGAACTCGCGGATGAACGGCCGGATCTTCATCAGCATCGCCTGCGCGGCCGCATAGTCCTGCGCGGACGGATGCATCGGATCGCGGCCGATATAGCGCAACGCCAGCGGCAGCACGGTGCTCGCGGAGTCCTGCAGGCCCAGCCCGCACTTCGCGGCGACGCGCGTCGCGATTTCCGGCTTGAACAGCAGGTCGAGGCTGTCGGCCGGCATGTCCTTGCCGAGGATCGCGCGCACCTTGGCACGGTCGTAGCCGACGCCCACGGTGCCCCACATGTACGGCACGCCGTACTGGTTGCCCGGATCGGATTGCGCCATCTGCTTCAGCAGCGACGGATCGAGATACTTCAGGTTCGGCAGCCGGTTCTTGTCGAGCTTGCGAAACACGCCGGCCTGGATCTGCTTGGCCATGAAGTCGTTGGTCGGCCACACGAGGTCGTAGCCGCTGTTGCCGGTCAGCAGCTTCGACTGCAGCGTCTCGTCGCTGTCGTATGCGTCGTAGCGCACCTTGATGCCGGTTTCCTTCTCGAAGCCGGCCAGCGTATCCGGCGCGAAATAATTGCTCCAGTTGTACAGGTTCAGCACCTTCTCTTCATCGGCGCGGGCCGTGCCGGCCAGCACGCACAGCGCGAGGCCCGGCACCGCGAAGCGCAACCATCCTTGCCGTTTCATCGGGCCTCCCTCATCGATAACAGGACGATACGCCGTCGCTGGTCAGCAACGTGCGATACATCTCCGGGCGACGATCGCGGAAAAAGCCCCACGATTGCCGGTCGGCGCGGATCGCGTCGAGATCGAACGTGTGCACGAGCACGGCTTCGTCGGTGCGGTTCGCCTCGGCCCGCTTCTCGCCGGTGTGATCCGCGATGAAGCTCGACCCGTAGAACACACCCGTGAGCCCCTGCTGCTCCGGATTGCCGTTGCCGAAGCCGACTTCACGGCCGATCCGGTTCGCGGCCACCACCGGCACCATGTTGGCCGCCGCGTGGCCCTGCATCGTCCGCTGCCAGTGGCCGGATGAATCGAACGCACTGCTGAACGGCTCCGAGCCGATGATGGTCGGAAAGCACAGGATCTCGGCGCCCATCAGCGCGAGGCTGCGCGCCGTCTCCGGATACCACTGGTCCCAGCAGATGCCGATGCCGATCCGGCCGAAGCGCGTATCCCACACCTTGAAACCGGTGTCGCCCGGCGTGAAATAGAACTTTTCCGTATAACCCGGCCCGTCCGGGATATGCGTCTTGCGATAGACGCCGAGCACGCGCCCGTCGGCGTCCGCGACGGCGATCGAGTTGTACGCGGCATTGCCCGCGCGCTCGAAGAAGCCGATCGGCAGCACGATGCCGAGTTCGCCGGCCAGCGCCGCGAAACGGGCGATCTGCGCGTTGCCTTCGAACGGCTGCGCGTGTTCGAGATGACGCACGTTCTGATCGAGGCAGAAGTACGGCATCGCGAACAGCTCCGGGCACAGCACGAGATTCGCGCCCTGTGCGGCGGCCGCGCGGATCAGGCGCTCCGCGGTGGCCATGTTGTCTTCGAGATTCCAGCTGCCCGACGCCATCTGGACGGCGGCGACGGTGATGTGTTTGGACGGCATTGCGATTGCTCCTCGGTAGGACCGGAAACCGCTGACGAAACGTCGCTCAGTTCGCGACGGACGGCTGTTGCTGCGTCGAACAGTGGATGCTGCCACCGCCGATCGACAGCGTCGGAATCGGCAGCATCTCCACGTTACGCCCCGGGAACGCGCGACTGAATGCCTCGCGCGCGGCCTGATCCTGCTCGACGCCGAACACGGACACGATCACCGCGCCGTTCACCAGAATGTAGTTCGCATAGCAATCGCAGTAGCGCTCGGAGCCGAAGCGTTCGGTGACGATCGGCGACGGCAGGTCGAGCAGTTCGAAGCGGCGCCCCGCCGCATCGGTCGCGAGCTCCAGCGCGCGACGGTTTTCCTGCATCACGTGAAAATAGTCGCCCTGCTCCGGCACCGCGGTCTGGCACAGCATCCGGCCGGGTGCGATGAACGACGCGATGCCGTCCACGTGCCCGTTCGTCTCCACTTCGTCGGGATTGCCCGGCAGCCAAATGATCTTCTCGACGCCCAGCATGCGGCGCAGCTCCGCCTCGATCTCCGCACGGCTCAGGTGCGGATTGCGATTCGGATGCAGCAGGCAGCTCTCGGTCGTGACCAGCGTACCCTGCCCGTCGACGTAAAACGAGCCGCCCTCCAGCACCATGTGCGAATTGAAGATCTCCGCGCCGGCCGCACGGGCAATGTCCTGCCCGGCCTGCTGGCAGCCGTCGTACGGCTGGTACTTCTCGCCCCAGCAGTTGAAGCGGAACACGGCCGCGCCCAGCCCGCGCTGTTCGCTCACGAGGAAGATCGGCCCGCAGTCGCGCAGCCAGTTGTCCTCGGCCGCGACCGGCAGCACGTCGACGCTCGCACCGACCATTTCCCGCGCGGCATCGGCCTGGCTGTGGTGTGCGGCCACCACGCAGCGCTGGTAGCGGGCGATCGTCCGCGCGACCAGCGCGAACTCGCGGCACACCTGCGCGTAATGGCTCCCCCACAGATCCTCGCGATCGTGGAGAACCGGCCATCCGAGCCACGTGGCATCCATGGATTCCCATTCCGCGGGCATCCGGTAACCGCGCTGGCGAGCATCAAAGCGACCCATCATTCCGTCTCCGTTGTGATTGATGGCCGATTGTGCGTCAGGTTAAACTTGATGAATATTGATATTTCTTGGCCAAATTAATCAATTTACCTCATACCTTGATGCAACGCGTTCCGTCCCTGAAACTGCTGACCGGCTTCGAAGCCGCAGCCCGGCTGGGTAATTTCTCGCGCGCGGCCGACGAGCTCCACCTGTCGCAATCGGCGATCAGCCATCAGATCCAGCAGCTCGAAGCGCAGCTCGGGCAGCCGCTGTTCCGCCGGCGCGGTCGCGGCGTCGAACTGACCATCGCCGGCGAGGTCCTGCAGCGCAGCGTGCAGCGCGCGATGGACACGCTGCGCGGCGGCCTCGACCGCATCGCGACCTACCTGAACCCGGGGCTGGTCGTGCTGGTGTGCCCCGCGCCGTTGCTGCACGGCTGGCTGCAGCCGCGCCTCGAGCAGTTGCAGCAGGTTCTGCCCGACCTGTGCCCGCTGCTGTCGACCGACGAAACCGCGCGCTACGTCGACGAGATCGACGTCGACATGACGATCGGCACGCGGCCGATGCTGCAGCCCGGCCTGCTGGATATCCCGTTCATGCGCGACGAATGGGTGACGGTATGCGCGACGCCGCTGGCGGAACAACTCGAACGCGTGCCGCGCGACGAGCACCCGCGGCACGCGGGAGTCATCTGTCTCGAAGCCAGCCTGACCGACGAGCGCCTGGCGACGGTGTTCCGCGAGCGACTGTCGGCATTCCGGATGCATGCGATCTACGACGACCAGCGGCTCGTGCTGGACGCCGTGCTGCGCGGCCGCGGCATCGCCTGCCTGCCGCGCCTCGTCGCGCAGGCGGGCATCGACCAGCGCACCCTGACCGTGCTCGCCGGCTACCCGCGCCTGCCCGGCACCACGTGGTGGCTGTCGCGCATGGAAGGCCCGTCGCGTTCGCCGATCGTCGAGCGGATGTTCGAATGGCTGGTCGAGCAAGGCAGCCTGTCGAGCGCATCCGGTCCGGCGCCCGACCATGCGCCGCCTCCGCCCGCGTAATCGCAAGCCGCAAAAAAAACGTCCCGCTGGCTGGCGGGACGTTCGTCGAACTTCACATGCACACGGCGCAGCCGATCACGGCTCGTGACGCAGATACCCTTCCTTGCTCGGATCGCGCATCCGCCACGACACGATCAGCGAGATCGCGCACAGCACGGTCACGTACCAGTAGAAGGTTTCCTCGCTGCCGATCGACTTGAACCACAGCGCGACGTACTCGGCCGAACCGCCGAAGATTGCGTTCGCAACCGCATACGACAGGCCGACGCCCATCGCGCGCACTTCCGGCGGGAACATCTCGGCCTTGATCAGGCCGCTGATCGACGTGTAGAAGCTGACGATCGCGAGCGCGACGGTGATCAGCACGAATGCGGCGACCGGGCTCGTCACGTCCTTCAGCGCGTGCATCAGCGGCACCGTGCCGATCACCGCGAACGAACCGAACAGGATCATCGACGTGCGGCGGCCGATCTTGTCCGACAGCGCGCCGAACACCGGCTGCATCAGCATGTAGACGAGCAGCGCGACGGTCATCACGTTGCTGGCCGTCTTTGCATGCATGCCGGCCGTGTTCACGAGGTACTTCTGCATGTACGTCGTGAACGTGTAGAAGATCAGCGAGCCGCCGGCCGTGAAGCCGACCACCGTGAAGAACGCGCCCTTGTGCTGCCACACGCCGCGGATCGTGCCCGCGTCTTTCTTGTCGCGCGATGCGGTCGTCGACGTTTCGTCGAGCGACTTGCGCAGGTACAGCGAGATCAGCGCGGCCGCCGCGCCGACCACGAACGGAACGCGCCAGCCCCACGCCTTCAGTTCATCGGCCGACAGCGTCTGCTGCAGGATCACGAGCACGAGCAGCGCGCACAGCTGGCCGCCGATCAGCGTCACGTACTGGAACGACGCGAAGAAGCCGCGGCGGCCTTTCAGCGCCACCTCGCTCATGTAGGTCGCGCTCGTACCGTATTCGCCGCCCACCGACAGCCCCTGGAACAGCCGCGCGACCAGCAGCAGCGCCGGCGCGAGCGCGCCGATCTGCGCATAGGTCGGCAGCACCGCGATCACGAGCGAGCCGCCGCACATCATCAGCACGGAGATCATCATCGCGTTGCGGCGGCCGTGGCGGTCGGCGATGCGACCGAACAGCCAGCCGCCGATCGGACGCATCAGGAAGCCGGCCGCGAACACACCCGCCGTGTTCAGCAGTTGCGTCGTGGTGTTGCCGCTCGGGAAGAATGCCGGCGCGAAGTACAGCGCGCAGAACGAGTAGATGTAGAAGTCGAACCACTCGACGAGGTTGCCCGACGAGGCGCCGACGATGGCGAACACGCGCCGCCGGGTGTCATGCGCGGACAGCGCAGCTTGGTCGGTCTGGACGTCCATGGATTGGTCAGTTCCTTTTAGTGCTTTCTGGGCGAGACGGCGAGAGCCGCCGCGTACGATCACACGTGGCACCGGTTCCGGCGCACGGCGCTACGGGATTTTAGCGAAATGTAAAGTAACAGGCTCTCCGGGTTCGTCCGGATGTAGAAAATTTTTCTCTTGCCATGCGTTCGTCATATGAAAACGCCAGCCGCAAGGCTGGCGTCCGATGCAAACTTTCCGCGGGCGATGTTCAGATCCGCACCTCCGGCGGCACGTAGCGGCACTCGTAGCGCTTGCGCACGGTGCCGGCCTCATCGACGCTTTCCAGGAACACGTCGAATTGCCAGAGCCGCGCCATGTGCTTGAGCACCTCGTCGCTGTCGTTCGACAGGTGGCGGTTGTCGGTCATGAAGTGGCGCAGCGTGAGGCTGCGGTCGCCGCGCGTGTTCACTGCCCACACCTGGATGTTCGGCTCGCGGTGATGGATGTCGTACTGCCGCGACAGCGCCTGCCGCACGTACTGATAGCCCGAATCGTCGTGGATCGCCGACACCTCCAGCGAATCGCGCATGTCGTCGTCGAGCACCGAGAAGAGCCGCATGTCGCGAATCAGGCTCGGCGACAGATACTGTGCAATGAAGCTCTCGTCCTTGAAGTTGCGCATCGCGTAGTGCATCGCCGGCAGCCACGGGGTGCCCGCGATCTCCGGAAACCACTTGTAGTCTTCTTCCGTCGGCGCTTCGCAGATCCGCCGGATGTCGCTCATCATCGAGAAGCCGAGCGCATACGGGTTGATCCCGCTGTAGTACGGTTTCGTGACGGGCGGCTGGTAGACCACGTTGCTGTGCGAGTGCAGGAACTCCATCATGAAGCCGTCTTCCAGCTTCCCCTGGTTGTACAGCGTGTTCAGCAGCGTGTAGTGCCAGAACGTCGCCCAGCCTTCGTTCATCACCTGCGTCTGCCGCTGCGGGTAGAAATACTGGCCGATCTTGCGCACGATGCGGATCACTTCCCGCTCCCACGGTTCGAGCAGCGGTGCATTCTTCTCGGCGAAATACAGCAGGTTCTCCTGCGGCTCGGGCGGATAGCGGTCTTCCTGCTCCTCCATCAGCTCGGGCTTCTTGCCCGGCAGCGTGCGCCACAGTTCATTTACCTGCGACTGCAGGTACGCCTCGCGCTCGCGCCGCAACGCGGATTCCTTCGACAGCGAAGGCTTCTGCGGCCGCTTGTAGCGGTCGACGCCGTAGTTCATCAGCGCATGGCACGAATCGAGCAGTTCCTCGACGCGATCGAGGCCGTAGCGCTCCTCGCATTCCGCGACGTAGTTCTTCGCGTACACGAGATAGTCGATGATCGCGTGCGCGTCGGTCCACAGCCGGAACAGGTAGTTGCCCTTGAAGAACGAGTTGTGCCCGTACGCCGCGTGCGCGATGACGAGTGCCTGCATCGTCATCGTGTTCTCTTCCATCAGGTACGCGATGCACGGGTTCGAGTTGATGACGATTTCGTACGCGAGCCCCATCTGGCCGCGACGGTAGCTCTTCTCGGTCGACAGGAAGTGCTTGCCGAACGACCAGTGACGGTAGTTGACGGGCATCCCGACCGACGCGTACGCGTCCATCATCTGCTCGGCGCTGATCAGTTCGAGCTGGATCGGGTAGATGTCGAGCTCGTATTGTTCGGCGACCTGCGAGATGTGCGTGTCGTATTCCTCGAGCAGTTCGAACGTCCAGTCGGACGGGCACGGCAGCGGCTTGCGTTCGGCAACGTTCATACGCGCTTCCTTTTGCCCTGGGCCGGGCAAGTCGGCGGCCGGCGGCGGCGGTTCGGCCTGCCCGCGTTGCTGCGATGCGGCAGGGCCGGCCGTGTCGTCGCCGGAAGGGCGCGGCGCATAGCCGCGCGACTCGTTGTGCAGATGGCGGGTCGTCATGACATTTCCACCTGCTTTTCGAACAATTCGCGAAACACCGGGTAGATGTCGGCAGCCGATTCCACTTTTTTCATCGCGAGATGCGGCTGCGACAAGGCCAGTTGCGCGTATTCCAGCCACAGGTTCTGCTCTTCCGGCGCGACCTGGATATACGCGAAGTAACGCGTCTTCGTGAGGATATCCTCTTCCAGGATTTTGCGACACTTGGGTGAATCGTCGGTCCAGTTGTCGCCGTCGGATGCCTGCGCGCCGTAGATGTTCCACTCGGTCGGCGAGTAGCGCTCGTTCATCACCTTGCGCATCAGCTCGAGCGCACTCGACACCACCGTGCCGCCGCTCTCGGTCGAATGGAAGAAGGTGTCTTCGTCGACTTCCTCGGCACGCGTGTGGTGACGGATGAACACGACCTCGATGCGCTCGTAGTTCCGTTTGAGGAACAGGTACAGCAGGATGAAGAAGCGCTTCGACAGATCCTTGCGCTGCTCGTCCATCGAGCCCGATACGTCCATCAGGCAGAACATCACGGCCTGGCTCGACGGTTGCGGCTGCTTCACGCGGTTGATGTAGCGCAGGTCGAACGGATCGATGAACGGAATCCGCCAGATGCGCCCCTTCAGGTGATGGATCTCGGCCTCGAGCACCGCGATCTCCGCGCGCCGGTCTTCCGGATCGCTCTTCATCGCCTCGAGCTGCGCTTCGAGTTCGCGCAGCTCGTTGACGAGCGGCGAGCCGAGCGCGATGCGACGCCCGAGCGCGCTGCGCAGCGAACGCACGACGTCGATGTTGTTCGGCGTGCCTTCCGCCGACCAGCCCGCGCGCACGTTCTTCCAGCTCGGCACCGTCAGCAGGTGCGTCTTCACGAGGCGCGGCAGTTCGAGATCGTCGAAGAAGTACTGCATGAACTCGTCACGCGACAACTCGAACACGAAATCGTCCTGCCCTTCGCCCTCGTTGCTCGCCTGACTGCCCCCGCCGCCCGAGCCACCCTGCGGACGCGGGATCTTGTCGCCGCGCACGTAGTCCTCGTTGCCGGGGTGCACGTATTCACGACGTCCGCCAGGGGCGTGCCGAAAATTCGGCTCCGCGATGTCCTTGCGCGGGATCGTGATGCTCTGCGTGCTCTGGATATCCTTGATGCTACGGTCGCGCACCGCATCGGACACGGCACGACGAATGTAGTTCTTGACGCGACGCAGAAAGCGTTCGCGGTTGGCGATACTCTTGTTCTTGCCGGCCAGCCTGCGGTCGATGATTTGATGAAGCACTCCCGGTCTCCCGCTCGAAAGTCGATATGCCGGGACGCTCGCCGCACATGCCGTCTCCCGTCATGCGGGCGGCGTCTCTGAAAGCGCCCGTACGGCGACACCGTACGGGCGCGGTACCGCGCGCGTCATGACGACTTGCGCACGCGCAGGTACCAGTCGCAAAGCAGCCTCACCTGCTTCGGCGTATAGCCCTTCGCGACCATCCGGTTCACAAAGTCCTCATGCTTGCGCTGCTCCTCCGCCGAACCCTTGGCGTTGAACGAAATCACCGGCAACAGTTCCTCGGTGTTCGAGAACATCTTCTTCTCGATCACGACGCGCAACTTCTCGTAGCTCGTCCACACGGGGTTCTTGCCGGCATTCGCCGCCCGTGCACGCAACACGAAGTTCACGATCTCGTTGCGGTAATCCTTCGGATTACTGATGCCAGCCGGCTTCTCGATCTTCTCCAGCTCCGCGTTCAGCGCGGCGCGGTCGAAGCTCTCGCCCGTATCGTGATCGCGGAATTCCTGATCCTGGATCCAGAAGTCCGCATACGTGACGTAGCGGTCGAAGATGTTCTGGCCATACTCCGAATACGACTCGAGGTAGGCCGTCTGGATCTCCTTGCCGATGAATTCCGCGTAGCGCGACGCGAGCACGTCCTTCACGAAGGACAGGTACTTCTGCTCGGTTTCCGGCGGGAACTGCTCGCGTTCGATCTGCTGTTCGAGCACGTACATCAGGTGCACGGGGTTGGCCGCGACCTCGCTCGAATCGAAGTTGAACACGCGCGACAGGATCTTGAACGCGAAGCGTGTCGACACGCCCGTCATCCCTTCGTCCACGCCCGCGTAATCGCGGTACTCCTGATACGACTTCGCCTTCGGATCGGTGTCCTTGAGGTTTTCGCCGTCATACACCTGCATCTTCGAGAACAGGCTCGAATTCTCCGGTTCGTGCAGGCGCGACAGCACCGAGAACTGCGACATCATCTTCAGCGTGCCCGGCGCGCAGACGGCCTCGGCCAGCGACGAGTTGCGGATCAGCTTCTCGTAGATCTTGGTCTCTTCCGAAACGCGCAGGCAGTACGGCACCTTCACGACGAAGATCCGGTCGAGCAGTGCCTCGTTGTTGCGGTTGTTGCGGAACGCCTTCCACTCCGACTCGTTCGAGTGCGCGAGGATGATCCCGTCGAACGGAATCGCGCCGAAGCCCTCGGTGCCCTTGAAGTTGCCTTCCTGCGTGGCGGTGAGCAGCGGGTGCAGCACCTTGATCGGCGCCTTGAACATTTCGACGAACTCGAGCAGGCCCTGGTTCGCCAGGCACAGGCCGCCCGAGTAGCTGTACGCGTCGGCGTCGTCCTGCGCGTACTGTTCGAGCTTGCGGATATCGACCTTGCCGACCAGCGACGAGATGTCCTGGTTGTTCTCGTCACCCGGCTCCGTCTTCGCGATGCCGACCTGCCGCAGGATCGACGGATAGCGGCGCACCACGCGGAACTGGCGGATATCGCCGTTGTATTCGTGCAGCCGCTTGACGGCCCACGGACTCAGGATGTTCTTCAGGTAGCGGCGCGGAATGCCGTACTGTTCTTCAAGGATCGGGCCGTCTTCGTCGTAGTCGAACAGCCCGAGCGGCGATTCGTTGACGGGCGAACCCTTCAGCGAATAGAACGGCACGCGTTCCATCAGTTGCTTCAGACGCTCGGCGATCGACGACTTGCCGCCGCCCACCGGGCCAAGCAGATAGAGGATCTGCTTCTTCTCTTCGAGCCCTTGCGCAGCGTGGCGGAAGTAGGCGACCACCTGCTCGATCACCTCCTCCATTCCGTAGAACTCACGGAATGCGGGATAGACCTTGATGACCTTGTTCGCAAAGATCCGCGACAAACGCGGGTCGTTGCGGGTATCGATGTGTTCAGGTTCCCCGATTGCTTCCAGCATGCGTTCACCAGCCGTCGCGTACGCGGATGGATCGTTCTTGCAGAGCGCGAGATACTCCTCCAGCGAGAGCTCTTCCTCTCGCGTTTTTTCGAAGCGGTTCGCGAAGCTGCTGTAAATATCCATGCTACCTCCCTCGCCTGAGTCTGAAGACGTGCCTGCCTTCGTACGACTGCGCAGAAGCAAGCGCGTTCGAATTCATCCTAAACCCTTTCTTATTTTTTTTCACGAACTCTTCGTATGAAGTTCGTCATTCTCGACAACACCGCTTGGACAACACATTTCGTCGTTTTACAATCGATCTCCCGAGCCGCAGAAACTGCATCCGGCGCGTCTCGTCGAACGACGGAACGTCTTGTGTGTTGGACACATCCGACGTCGTCACTTCTCCCCTTCATCCCTATACGTTTGAGCGGTCGTTTTCGACGACACGTTGCGCGCGCCGTTACAAATTTTTTTCGCAGTGCCCTTACGGAGATACCCGTACGACGGATGCGGGAACTTCACATGCGCCTGTGTTCGCATGCGTCGATGCAGGTCACGCGATGCACGCGACGATGCACGATCGTCATTCATGCACGTCGCCTGTCACATTTTTCCAAGGCGGAAACGACGACGCCCGCATGTCGCGGGCGTCGTTCGTCACCAAATGGGGATAGATGCGCGGCACGCGCGAATCAGAAGGTTTCCCAGTCGTCCGAGTCAGCAGTAGCGGCCGTTTGCGCCGGTGCAGCGGAAGCAGCGACGGGCTTGCGCACCGGCGCCGCTGCGGCTGCGCGTTTCGGCGGTGCATCGCGATCGTCGCGTGCAGCCGCCTGGACGGGCGCGGCAACCGTTGCGGCGAGCGCACGCGGCGCGTGACGCACCGCAGCCGGCGCCACGGCGCCCGGGCGTGCCGTGTCTTCATTGAGCTGGAATACCGCTGCCGTTTCACGCAGGCGCCCGGCCTGTTCGTCGAGCGATTGCGCGGCAGCCGCGGCTTCCTCGACGAGCGCCGCATTCTGCTGCGTGACTTCGTCCATCTGCGCGACCGCGCGCGCCACCTGGTCGATCCCGCCGCTCTGCTCCTCGGACGCCGCCGCGATCTCACCCATGATGTCGGTCACGCGCTGCACCGCACCGATCACGTCGCTCATCGTGCGCCCTGCTTCGTCGACCAGCGTGGAACCCGACCGGATGCGCTCCACCGACGCGTCGATCAGCACCTTGATCTCCTTGGCCGCGGTCGACGAACGCTGCGCCAGGCTGCGCACCTCGCCCGCGACGACCGCGAAACCGCGGCCTTCCTCGCCTGCCCGCGCAGCTTCGACTGCGGCATTCAGCGCAAGAATGTTGGTCTGGAACGCGATTCCTTCGATGATCGCAATGATGTCCGCGATCTTTGCCGAGCTGTCGTTGATCTCGCCCATCGTGCCGACCACCTGGCCGACCACCGTATTGCCCTTGTTTGCAATCTCCGACGCATTCGCGGCCAGCGAACTCGCCTGGCGTGCATTGTCCGCGTTCTGTTTCACGGTGCCGGTCAGCTGCTCCATGCTCGACGCGGTTTCCTGCAGCGCCGCGGCCTGTTCCTCGGTGCGCGACGACAGGTCGATGTTGCCGGCCGCAATCTGGCGCGCCGCGGTCGCGATCGACTCGCTGCCGCCGCGCACGGTGCGTACCGTGTCGACGAGCCCGCGCTGCATCTTGCCGAGGCCCTCGAGAAGCTGGCCCATCTCGTCACGCCGGTCCACGACGATCGGGCGGCGCAGGTCGCCGGCGGCAATGGCGTCGAAATGCGCGAGCGCGTCGGCAATCGGGCGGCCGATCGCGCGGTTCAGCGTCAGCCACGACACGACCGCGGCGCCGAAGCCGGCCAACAGCGTGACGATCGCCAGCACGCGCAGCGTGTCGTACGCCGATTCCGCGTGATCGAAGCCGGCTTGCGCATCGGTGAACTGGAAGTTGCGCAGCGCCTCGCTCGCCGTCGCGAGGTCGTTGAAGCTCGCCTGGAGCCGCTTCGCGCCGTCGCCGATCCGGTCGGCCTGATTCGCCCCGACCACGCTCGCGAACGCGTCGCACTCGCGCTGCAACGCTTGCCGCTTCGCGGCGACGTCCTGGGCAAGCCGGTCTTCCTCCGGGCCGCGCGGCAACGCGAGGTATTTCTGCCACCACGCGTCGGACTGCGCGCGCATCGCGCGGCTTCGCTCGACTGCGGCAGCCGCGTCGGGCGTACCGGCCAGAAGCGCCGCACGGTCGAGCGCCAGGCGTTCGCGCGCGGCGTAGATATCGGCCACCGACACGTCGACCGCGCTCGGCATCTGGTTCGTGAAAATTTCGCGCGTCGTATCGTTCGCGCGTGTCATTCCGTACACGCCGAGCCCGCCGATCACACCCAGGAGCACCGCCAGAAACGCCATCGTGAAACCGATGCGCGCACGAATCGTCAGGTTTTTGAACACCATCATCCTTCCTGTGTTGCGTCGTGATGGACGGGACAGGCCCGTCGCTTCGAAGCATTGCTTCTCCCGATGCATTTACGACCATGCACCGCACAACTTGATGGTGTTTCCGCTATTTTTTCGAATTATTCGTCTGTTTATTACAAATAGCTAAATGAATAATGCACGTTCCAGCGTGTACTGGAAGCCAAGTGACGGGAGGCGCTCCGCTGCCGGCGAGCGTCGCGGATACGCGGCCGGCCGTCGTTGGCGACGAGCCGGCCGCGATGCATGATCTGGCCCTATCCGGCCAGTTCGGCAAGCGTTGGAATCGACGGTTGCGCGCCCGCGCGCGTGACCGACAGCGCCGCTGCGCGTTGCGCGAAGCGGATGGCCGCGTCGACGTCCGCGCCGGCCGCGAGCCGTGCGGAAAAACCGCCGATGAAGGTATCGCCAGCTGCCGTCGTGTCGACGGCCTGCACGGCCGGCGCCGG
>NZ_JAAGPB010000539.1:0-236 GCF_017104585.1 Burkholderia sp. Ac-20392 | reverse complement strand
TTCGTGCTGATCGGGCGTCCATTCGCGATGTGGTCTTCGCATCGTGTGATGTCGTGACGGGGCTGACGTCGCTCAGTCAGACGTGCATGTGTGCTTCTCCTTCATTGTGTCTATGAGATGCTCCTGCGTCCGCACTGTGGCTAGACGTATGGACTGCGCGGGTGTTAGAGTGTCTTGCTGTTATATGTGAGTATTTGATCTCCTGATGTCGTTTGACGATCTGCTTTTTTTTTTTA
>NZ_JAAGPB010000538.1:0-5174 GCF_017104585.1 Burkholderia sp. Ac-20392 | reverse complement strand
CGGCGTCCATCTTGAGCTGCACGCGCGCGCTGAGAAAGCTGAAGCCTTCGAGCAGCCGCTCGACGTACGGGTCGGGCGGCCCCGATTCATTGAGCCGCAGCCGCGCGGCCACCTTCGGGAACTGCTGGGCGAATTCGCCGCCGAGCTCGCGCAGGTACGCGAGTTCGCGGTTGTAGTAGTCGAGCAGGCGCGTATCCATCGCGTCAGGCCCCCGCCACGGATTGCAGCGACATCGCGCCCGTCTCGAGATCGAGGTCGGAGCGCAGCACGAATTCGAGCGGATGCGGGATCGACCACAGCGTGCCGCGAATCTCGAACAGCAGCACGTTGTGACGCCGTTCGCCGGCGCGGCCGCCGGGCGCGTCGATGACGCTGCGCACTTCGACGCTGTCGGGCGCGATGCGCGGCTCGAAGCGCACGATCGCATCGCGGATCGACGCCTCGACCGACATCCGCTCGACGCCCGACATCGGCTTGCCGACGAGCGGCCGCATCCCGTAGTTGAGCACCGATGCCTGCGCGTGCGCGAACGCCGACCAGTCGACGAAACCGTCCTCGGCGTTGCGCGTGTTGAGCAGCCACGCGAGATCGCGCAGCACGGCCGCGCGCAGGCGTTCGGTGCCGATCCACTGCGCGCCGGGCGCCTCGGTCGTACGCTGCGGCGTGTCGTCGGTGAGCCGGTCGAGCAGCGCGGGCTGGAGCCGGTCGCGCAGGCTGCCCTCCCGGCCGTCGCGGGTTCGCGGGTCGTCCATGGTCATCTCCGCGCCGTCACATCTCGGTGTTTTCCTTGATGTTCCAGCCGACGGTCACCTCCGCGCCCTTCCCGCCGTTGTCGTTCTGCTGCCAGTACTGCTTCTTCACCTTCGCGGCCTGGAAGCCGTAATGCATCATCAGCCGGTCGGCGACGTCGCCCGGATCGATGCCCGCGACCTGCGCGGACGTGACGAGCACCTCCTGCAGCGTCACGCGCATGAACTCGACCTGCGTGCCGCCCGTCTTGCACGCGGAGATCTCGACCGTCGAAAGGTGCTTGCCGTTCGCGCAGTTCTTGATGATCGCGGGCGCACCCTTGTCCATGTACGCAGCGACGACGAGATCGTTGAAGCTCGCCTTGCCCGCGTTGCCGCCGCTGCCGCTCGCCATCGCGCCCGGCTGGCTCGCGCCCCACGTGAACGACTGGATGTCGGTCCAGCCCTTGTGCTGCGCGTCCGCCGATTCGCCGGTCACGCCGTCCACCTTCATAAACATTGCCACGCCCATTGCCGTCTCCGTTTCAGTGCGATGTCAGGATGAATGCCGCGTTGAATGCCGATCGTTGTCTGCTGCGCCGCTCACTCGTTGGCCGCCTTCGCGGTCGGCAGCCGCGAGATGAGCCGCAGCGACACGGTGAGCCCTTCGAGCTGGTAGTGCGGCCGCAGGAAGAATTTCGACGTGTAGTAGCCGGGGTTGTCCTCGACTTCGTCGACCACCACCTGCGCGGCCGCGAGCGGCTTGCGCGCCTTGGTTTCCTGCGACGAATTGATCGGGTCGCCGTCGACGTAGTTCATGATCCAGTCGTTCAGCCAGCGCTCCATGTCGTCGCGTTCGCGGAACGAGCCGATCTTGTCGCGCACGATGCACTTCAGGTAATGCGCGAAGCGGCAGCACGCGAACAGGTACGGCAGGCGGCCGGATAGCCGCGCATTCGCGGTCGCGTCGGGATCGTGGTACTCGGCCGGCTGGTACAGCGACTGCGCGCCGATGAACGCCGCGAAATCCGAGTTCTTCCGGTGCACGAACGGCATGAAGCCATTCTTCGCGAGCTCGGCCTCGCGGCGGTCGCTGATCGCGATCTCGGTCGGGCATTTCTGGTCGACGCCGCCGTCGTCGGTGGGGAACGTATGGCTCGGCAGCCCTTCGACCGCCCCGCCCGATTCGACGCCGCGGATCGACGAACACCAACCGAACTGCTTGAACGAGCGGTTGATGTTCGCGGCCATCGCGTACGCCGAGTTCGCCCACGTGTAGCGGTCGTGGTTCGCGGCGTCGGTGTCTTCCTCGAAGTCGAATTCGTCGACCGGGTTGGTGCGCGCGCCGTACGGCAGCCGCGCGAGAAAGCGCGGCATCGCGAGGCCGATGTAGCGCGAATCCTCCGACTGCCGCAGGCTGCGCCACGCCGCGTATTCGGTGTTCTGGAAGATCTTCGTCAGGTCGCGCGGGTTCGACAGCTCCTGCCACGAATCCATCTGCATCAGCTCCGGCGACGCGCCCGCGATGAACGGCGCGTGCGCCGCCGCCGCGATCTTCGACAGCTCGCCGAGCATCTCGACGTCGGGCGGGCTGTGGTTGAAATGGAAATCGCCGACCAGGCAGCCGAACGGCTCGCCGCCGAACTGCCCGTATTCCTCTTCGTAGATCTTGCGGAACAGCGGGCTCTGGTCCCACGCGACGCCCTTGTAGCGCTTCAGCATCCGCGCGACCTCGTTGCGCGACGCCGGCAGCGCCTTGATCTTCAGCAGCTCGTCGGTCTCGGTGTGCGTGACGAGGTAATGGAGCCCGCGCCACGCGCCTTCGAGCGTCTGGAATTCGTTGTGATGCAGGATCTGGTTGATCTGCTCGGACAGCTTGCGGTCGATCTCCGCGATGATCTGCTTCACGCTGCCGTATGCATCGGTCGTCATGCCGACCGTATGTTCGAGCGCCTGCTGCGCAAGCGTGCGCACCGCGCGTTCGACCGACTCGCGCGCCTCGGCCGTTTTCGGCTTGAACTCCTTCTGCAGCAGCGCGGCGAATTCGTCGTGCGCGACGGCCGGTTGCGCGGCGTCGCGTGTGTCCGCGCGGGATTGGACGGGATCATTCATCGCGGGCCTCCGGTTGGGTCGCGTCGCCGCCCTGCGCGGGCTCGTGCGGGTTGCGCACGAGCGTCTTCAGCAGGTCGGGATCGTTGATGGCGCGCTCGATCAGCTGTTCGGCGCCGTGCTTGCCGTCCATGTACGACAGCAGGTTCGACAGCTCGGTGCGCGCCTCCAGCAGCCGCCGCAATGCGTCGACGTTGCGCGCGATCGCGGCCGGCGAGAAATCGTCGATCTGCTCGAACGTCATGTCGACGTTGAGCATCCCCTCGCCGGTCAGCGTGTTCGGCACCTGGAACGCGACGCGCGGCGCGACCGATTTCATCCGCTCGTCGAAGTTGTCGACGTCGATCTCGAGGAACTTCCGCTCCGGCAGGTCCGGCAGCGGCTCGGCCCGCTTGCCCGCCAGGTCCGAGATCACGCCCATCACGAACGGCAACTGCACCTTGCGTTCGGCGCCGTAGGTCTCGACGTCGTACTCGATCTGCACGCGCGGCGCCCGATTGCGCGCGATGAACTTCTGTCCGCTGCCCGCCGCCTTGGTTCTGTCCGTCATCGTCCACTCCTTCACATCGATCAGGTTGCGCAGTCCGTCGTCGCCGCCCGCATGGCGGCGGCTTTCATTCGTTTCATTCGCTCCGCTCGCCGCTCAGCAGGTCCAGCTTCGGCAGGCTCTCCGGTGCGAGATCGCGGATGATTTCGTAGAAGTCGAGCGTGAGCAGCCGCTGCGCGCGTCGCAGCAGCAACGGCGCTGGATGGCTCGGCTCGTGTTGTTCGAAATAGCGGCACATCTTGTCGAGACCGATGCGCACGTCGTCGCGGCTCGTGACCTCGGCATCGCGCCAGGCGTGGGCATTCGGCATCGCGGACGCTGCGGCTGCGGTTGTTGCGGGGCCGGTCTGCGACGCGTCGCCGGGCGCGGCCGGCTGCATGTCGAGCGAGACCGGTTGCGGTTCCGGCAGCGGCACTTCGCGCGCGATCCGCTGCAGCGCTTTCTCCGCATCGCCTTCGTCGGGCGCCCATTCGCGGCCCAGTTTGTCCGTCACGCACACGCGGATCGCCTCCAGCGCATGCAGGGCCGCGCGCGCTGCATCCAGCGGCGTCGCGCCGTTACTGCGCGCAGCCGACAGCGCAGCCAGCAGGCTTTCGCGGTTGCCGGTCACGGGGCTGCCGGTGTCGTCGCGGCCGTCGAGCAGCCGTTCGGCGTCGCGTACGCTCGGCCCGCCGTCGAACAGCGGCTGGCGGCGCGCCGCACGCGCGCAGTCGTGTGCGCCGGCTATCTCGGCGAGCGCGTTCATCCGCAGCGTCGGGTCCGGTTCGCCGTCCGCGTCGAGCCGCGGATGCAGATCGTCCCAGCGGCGTGCGAGCAGGTTCGCGACGAGCGCGAGCGCGTCCGCATAGCCGGGAATGCCGTGCTGCTCGGTCCAGCTTCGTGCGAGACAGGCGATGACGCGCAGGTCCTTCGTACGCGTGGACAGCGCCAGTGCGAGCCGCTCGACCGCGCGCCAGTCGGGCGCTTCGGCCGGGATCACGGTGTCGCCGTATTGCTGCTCGGCGCGCGGCGTCGCGCGCTCCTGCAGTTGCAGGAACTCGGCGTCGTATTCGAGGTTCGCGCCGCACGGGGCGTCGGGCGCGACATCCGCGAGCAACGGGCCGATCAGGTCGGCGCGCGGGGTCGCCGGCATGCCGGGCGGCACCGTGGACAATGCGGCGGCGGCCAGCGCCGCCTGGCTGACGTCATTCGAATGCATAGTCGATGTTGACCGGTTTGCTGCCGAAGTCGATCGCCACGGTGCGGTGCAACGGCGGCAGCGTGCCGTTGCGGATCTCGATCACGTAGACGCCCGGCGTCAGCGATACCGAGCGCAGCGGCGGGCTCGCACCGCGCCGCGCGCCGTTCACGTAGATATCGCCCCATGGCCGCACGTTGAATCGCACCTGGACGGTTTCCTGCGCCTTCGGCGGACGCGGCTGCGACTCGGCCGTTGGTGCGTTGACGGCGGCGACAGCCGTCTCTGCCTCCGACGGCGCCTTCGGCGCCTGTGTCGGCGCAGTCGCCGGTGTAGCGGCCGCTTCCGACGGCGGCACGTTGACGACACGCTCCGACGCATCGAGGCTGCCGGCGGGCGCGATGGCGGAACCGGAACCTGCTTGCGACGGGGCCGGGTTCGTCACGGTGGTCGCAACCTGCGGCGCGGAAGCGGCAGCCGCGACGGCGGGCGCGCTGGCAGATCGGAAGAGCGTCGTGGAGGGACAGCGTGTATGTCTCGGGTTCGGTCCTCGTGGTCTGCTAGTCATGAAATAATATGTGCGACGCATACGCTGTCAATGGAGTGTGTACTT
>NZ_JAAGPB010000537.1:0-5187 GCF_017104585.1 Burkholderia sp. Ac-20392 | reverse complement strand
CGGCGCGGCCGAAGATCCGGCAGCGCTGGTCGTCGCCGAGCTGCACGCAGCGCACGCCGGCCGGCTTGCCGTCGGGCATGCCCGGAATCGGGCTGGAAATCGACGGCGCGATGCAGCACGCGCCGCAGCCCTCGCGGCACGCATGCGGCGGCGGGACGGCTGACGCCGGGCGGACAGACAATTCGACGGACACTCGGCTCTCTCGAACGAACAACAAAAAACGGTGCGGCAACCGGACGCGGTGCCGGCAGCCCTACCCCGCATTGTGCCATCCCCGGCTGCGACGTTATTACACAATGCAGCCCAATCGCGCGTTTATATACTCGAAAGCATCTAAAAAGCGCGAGGTTGTCATGCGTTCCGGTTCTGCCGACACACTGTTCCGTCCCGATTTGCTCGCGAAGTACGGCGCGAACGGGCCGCGCTATACGTCGTATCCCACCGCGCTGCAGTTCCGCGACGATTTCGACCCGGCCGACTATGTGCGTGCGGCAAGCGACCCCGGTGCGTCGTCGAGCGACCTGTCGCTGTACTTCCACATTCCGTTCTGCAACACCGCGTGCTTCTACTGCGGCTGCAACAAGATCGCGACCAACAACCACCGCCGCGCCCGTCCGTATCTCGACCAGCTCAAGCGCGAGATGGCGCTGCAGGCGGCACTGTTCGACCCCGCGCGCCCGGTCACGCAGCTGCACTGGGGCGGCGGCACGCCCACCTTCCTGTCCGACGACGAAACGGCCGAGCTGATGGCGGCCACCCGCGAGCACTTCGCGCTCGCGCCGGATGCCGACGCCGAATTCTCGATCGAGATCGACCCGCGCACGGTCACGCCCGCGACGCTCGTGCACCTGCGCACCATCGGCTTCAACCGGCTGAGCCTCGGCGTGCAGGATTTCGATCCGGTCGTGCAGCAGGCGATCAATCGGATCCAGCCGCTCGCGATGACGGCCGACCTGCTTTCCGCCGCGCGCACGACGGGCTTTCATTCGGTGAGCGTCGACCTGATCTACGGGCTGCCGCACCAGACCGTCTCCGTGTTCGCGCGCACGCTGGAAACGATCATCGAACTCGCACCCGACCGGCTGTCGGTGTTCGGCTACGCGCACATGCCGCACCTGTTCAAGATGCAACGACAGATCGACGATGCGACGCTGCCGCCGCCGGAAACGCGCATCGCGCTGCTCGGCCTCGCGATCGACATGCTGACGTCGGCCGGCTACGTGTACATCGGGATGGACCACTTCGCGCGGCCGTCCGACGAGCTCGTGCACGCGCAGCGCAACGGCACGCTGCAGCGCAATTTCCAGGGCTACAGCACGCGTGCGGATACCGATCTCGTCGGGTTCGGCGTGTCGTCGATCGGCAAGGTCGGCGACGTCTACGCGCAGAACGCGAAGGACCTGCCCGCCTACGGCGCCGCGCTCGATGCGGGCCGGCTGCCGATCGCGCGCGGCGTGCGGCTCACGCCCGACGACCGGCTGCGCCGCGACGTGATCACGCAACTGATGTGCAACCTCGACCTGCCGTTCTCGCATGTCGAGGCCACGCACGGCATCCGCTTCGCCGATCATTTCGCGCGCGAACTCGACGCGCTGCGCCCGTTCGAGCGCGACGGGCTGCTGACGATCGCGGCCGACCGCCTGACGATCCACCCGGCGGGCCGGATGGTCGTGCGCAACATCGCAATGGCATTCGACGCGTATCTCGGCCAGACGCAGCAGCAACGCTACTCGCGCACGGTCTGAGCCCGGTGGCCCTGGCCGGCCGCACGCGGGCGGCCGGTTTGATACAGTGTGGGGCTTACGCCCCGCCAGATTCCGCACGATGCGCACCACCAAAGCGACCCACGCGGTCGAACGCCTGAAGACCCGCTCCGGCAACCCGCAATTCGCGGCCGTCGCGATGGCGGGCGGCCTGTTTTATCTCGTCGACCGCTCCGGCGGCGCCACCGAGAAGCGCTGCGAGCCGCTGCCGCTCGACGAGTTCGTCAAGTTCGTCGACGAATTCGGCCCCAAAAAGCCGCGCAAGGCGAGCAAGCTCGACCTCGCGTTCGAGGCGCAGATCAAGAAGAGCAAGGGGTAAAGGTCTGTTGCAGGCCGCCTGAAGGCTTCGCGGCCGCCCCGTTTGGTACAATCACGAAGTTTCTCTATCCCCGCTGATGGCCGACCAGGCTGCGTGACCACACCATGAATATCGAAAACGCGCGTTTCAACATGATCGAACAACAGATCCGGCCGTGGGACGTGCTGGATCTCGACGTCCTGGGCCTGCTGTCGATCGTCAAGCGTGAAAACTACGTTCCGGCCGAATACCGCGATCTCGCGTTCGCCGACCTCGAACTCCCGCTGCCCGGCGGCAACAGCAAGATGCTGTTCCCGCGCGTCGAAGCGCGCGTGCTGCAGGAGCTGACGGTCAAGAAGCACGAGAACGTGCTCATCATCGGCGCCGGCTCGGGCTACCTGGCTGCGCTGTTCGCGCACCGCGCACAACACGTGACGGCCGTCGAAATCGATCCGACCAACGCGAAGTTCGCCGAAGACAACCTGCGCAACGACGGCGTGACCAACGCGGAAGTCGTGCTCGGCGACGGTTCGCGCGGCTGGGCCGGCAAGGCGCCGTATGACGTGATCTGCGTCGCGGGCGGCCTGCCCGTCGTGCCGCAGGAAATGCTCGAACAACTGAAGGTCGGCGGCCGCCTCGCGGCATTCGTCGGCGGCCGTCCGGTGATGAAGGCACAGATCATCACGCGCATCGACGACAAGCAGTACCGCGTCGCCGACGTGTTCGAAACGTACATCGACCACCTCGTCAACGCGATCGAGCCGTCGCGCTTCAAGTTCTGAGCGGCGGAGCCACCATGCAGATCCTGACGGCCGCGATGCTCGCGGAATGGCTCGGCGACAAGGCGCGCCCCGCCCCGGTCGTGCTCGACGTGCGCGAACCGTGGGAAATCGCGACCGCGCACATCGCCGGCAGCGTGTCGATCCCGATGCAGCAGATTCCCGCGCGCAGCGAAGAGCTCGACGACGAAGCGGAAATCGTCTGCGTGTGCCATCACGGAATGCGCAGCGCGCAGGTCGCGATGTTCCTCGAATCGCGCGGCTTCACGAAGCTGTACAACCTGCAAGGCGGGATCGACGCCTGGTCGCGCGACGTCGATCCGTCCGTACCGCGTTACTGATCCTGTCCGCGGCGCATCACGCGCCGCCTCGCCGATCGGCACACTGCCGCCGGCCGCACTGATCCCCCGAACGGGCACGCATCGCGTGCCCGTTTCTCTTTTCCGCTCCGGTTGATCACTTCAGCGTCGTCTCGATGACCGACAGCGGCACCGCGCTGCGTCCGTGACCTGCCCTGCCCGCGTGGCGCGAAGTCACGGTGCGCGGCAGTTCCCGCACCGCGTTCAAGCGCAAGCACCGGAACGGGGAACCCCGACCGTGCACCATTTGCGCCCGTGACCCTGCACCGCGACGGACCGCGCATGCTGCACGACGCGTCATGCGCACCGTCCCGACGCCCCGCACCGCCCCGCGCAGGCACGCCGGACGTGCATCCGCACGACTGGCACATGCCTTGCGTTACCCGTTGGCCGACGCCTTCAAGGCGCACGCATATCCAACACGTCAAGGGGAACCCGATGAAACGTCGCAGTCTGTTGAAGTTCGGTTCGATGGCCGGCGCACTCGCACTCGCGGGCAAGAGCCCGTTCGCACACGCGGCCGACGCGGGCACCGGCCCGATCAAGGTCGGCATCCTGCACTCGCTGTCGGGCACGATGGCGATCTCGGAGACGTCGCTGAAGGACACCGCGCTGATGACGATCGCCGACATCAACAAGAGCGGCGGCGTGATGGGCCGCAAGCTCGAACCCGTGGTGGTCGATCCCGCGTCGAACTGGCCGCTGTTCGCGGAGAAGGCGCGCCAGCTGCTCACGCAGGACAAGGTCGCCTGCGTGTTCGGCTGCTGGACGTCGGTGTCGCGCAAATCGGTGCTGCCGGTGTTCGAGGAACTGAACGGGCTGCTCTACTACCCGGTGCAGTACGAAGGCGAGGAAATGTCGCGCAACGTGTTCTACACGGGCGCGGCGCCGAACCAGCAGGCGATCCCGGCCGTCGAGTACCTGATGAGCGCGGAAGGCGGCGGCGCGAAGCGCTTCTTCCTGCTCGGCACCGACTACGTGTACCCGCGCACCACCAACAAGATCCTGCGCGCGTTCCTTAAATCGAAGGGCGTGAAGGACGCCGATATTCAGGAGGTCTACACGCCATTCGGCCACAGCGACTATCAGACCATCGTCGCGAACATCAAGAACTTCTCGCAAGGCGGCAAGACGACCGTGATCTCGACGATCAACGGTGACTCGAACGTGCCGCTCTACAAGGAGCTCGGCAACCAGGGGATCAGGGCGACCGACGTACCGGTCGTTGCGTTCTCGGTCGGCGAGGAAGAGTTGCGCGGGATCGACACGAAGCCGCTCGTCGGCCACCTGGCCGCGTGGAATTACTTCATGTCGGTGAAGAACCCGACCAACACGAAGTTCAAGGACCAGTTCGCCGCGTGGGTGAAAGCGAACAACCTGCCGGGCGGCGCGAAGCGCGTGACCAACGACCCGATGGAAGCGACCTACGTCGGCATCCACATGTGGAAACAGGCCGTCGAGAAAGCGAAGAGCACCGACGTCGACAAGGTGCGCGTCGCGATGATCGGCCAGACCGTCGCTGCGCCGTCCGGCTTCACGCTCGCGATGGACGGCAACCATCACCTGCACAAGCCGGTGATGATCGGCGAGATCCGCGGCGACGGGCAGTTCAACGTCGTGTGGAAGACCAAGACCGCGGTGCGCGCGCAACCGTGGAGCCCGTTTATCGCGGGCAACCAGGGCAAGCCGGACATCGTCACGTCGATCCCGGCCTTCCTGCGCCGGCAGCGCGCGGCACTGGCCTGATGCTGGATGAGCGGTGCGTCGCGCTTCACGCGTGACGTGCCGCTCGCACGCCGATGCCGATATCGATGCGCCGGCCGCGCTTGCCGTGATGAACCGCACGCGAGCGCGCATCGCCGCGCGCATCCGCTTCTCCACGCCTGACAGGATTTCCCGATGCCACCACGCTTTCGCCGAGCCGCCGTCGCGATCGTCGCGTGCGCCGCCCTCGCGGGCGGGCTGCCACGCGCCGCGTTCGCGCTGAA
>NZ_JAAGPB010000536.1:0-238 GCF_017104585.1 Burkholderia sp. Ac-20392 | reverse complement strand
GGGAAGGAAAACGATATGGAGGAGAGCTAGGAAGACTCGAAGAAGAGATCGTAGAGAAAGAGAGGGAAAGAAGGTAGAGGAAAGATGATAGCGTATGAGATGTGGAGGAAGGGGGGTAGAAAGTAGGCGGGAGAGATAAGAGAAGGGTAAAGGTAATAGAGGATAGCAGAAGGTAGGTGACATGGGGATGTGTAAGACGAAAAAGAGAGGAAAAGGGAGAGAGATTGTTTTTTTGTTC
>NZ_JAAGPB010000535.1:0-5050 GCF_017104585.1 Burkholderia sp. Ac-20392 | reverse complement strand
CGGGCGGGCTCGCCTCGACGTCGAGCAGCGCGCGGATCCGCGCTTCGAGACCGAGGCGCTTCAGGCCGGCGGCCGCGAGGATGATCGCCGCGTAATCGCCGCGATCGAGTTTCGACAGGCGGGTATCGAGGTTGCCGCGCAGCGGCAGCACTTCCAGGTGCGGGTAGCGCGAGCGCAGCATCGCCTCGCGGCGCAGGCTCGACGTGCCGACCACGGCGCCGGCCGGCAGCGCGTCGAGCGACGCGTAGTCGTTCGACACGAATGCATCGCGCGGGTCTTCGCGCTCCATGATCGCGGCGAGCGAGAAGCCGTCGGGCAGCGCCATCGGCACGTCCTTCAGCGAATGCACGGCGAGATCGGCGCGGCCATCGGCCAGCGCGGCCTCCAGTTCCTTCACGAACAGGCCCTTGCCGCCGACCTTCGACAGCGTGCGATCGAGAATCTGGTCGCCGCGCGTCGTCATCCCGAGGATGTTCACGTCACAAGCTGGATATAATTTGCGCAGCGCATCACGAACATGTTCGGCTTGCCACATCGCCAGGCGGCTTTCGCGCGAAGCAATCGTCAACGTCGCGGGCGGCTGTGCCTGTTGCGGCCCGGCCGCAGGGGTCTCGGAATTCATTGCTGGAACATCGAAGGACGGGATTGAAGATCGAACAATGGTAGCACGCACGCCCCTGCCCGCCCGGGCCTGGAGCCTGCGCCCGGCCTGCCGCCACGCGGGTCGCGGCGCCGATGTGCGGATGTGCCGCACGTAGCTGGTTGCTTGACCGCAGTTTCGCAGTTTCCGCAGTTCCTTTTGACTCGAGCTTTCCCAAGGAAACCCATCGTGAAGTCTTCCGGATCGGCGCGTACGGCGCGCCGCAATGCTGCCCTGTCCTCCTCCGACGCCTCGACGGACACCGTCGCCACCGCCGCGAACGGCCGTGCGAAAACGGCAACGAAACCGAAAGACCCGATACGTCAGACAAAACGCGCGACGAAAGCTGCCGGCCCGGCTGCCCGCACCGCGGCCCGCACGGCCGCCGCGCCGAAGTCCGGCACGCGCACGCGCGAAGACAAGGACGGCCCGCTGTTCGACGACATCCGCTTCCTCGGCCGCCTGCTCGGCGACGTCGTGCGCGAGCAGGAAGGCGACACCGTGTTCGACGTCGTCGAGACGATCCGCCAGACCGCGGTCAAGTTCCGTCGCGAGGACGACAGCGAAGCCGCGCAGACGCTCGAGAAGAAGCTGCGCAAGCTGACGCCGGAGCAGACGGTGAGCGTCGTGCGTGCGTTCAGCTATTTCTCGCACCTCGCGAACATCGCGGAAGACCGCCACCACAACCGCCGCCGCCGCATCCACGCGCTGGCCGGCTCCGCGTCGCAGCCCGGCACGGTCGCGTACGCGCTCGAACAACTGAAGACGACCGGCAACGCGTCGAAGCGCCTGCTGCAACGCTTCTTCGACGATGCGCTGATCGTGCCGGTGCTGACCGCGCACCCGACCGAAGTGCAGCGCAAGAGCATCCTCGACGCACAGCACGACATCGCGCGCCTGCTCGCCGAACGCGACCAGGAACTCACCGGCCGTGAGCGCCAGTACAACGAATCGATGTTGCGCGCCCGCGTCACCACGCTGTGGCAGACGCGCATGCTGCGCGACGCGCGCCTGACCGTCGGCGACGAAATCGAGAACGCGCTGTCGTACTACCGCGCGACGTTCCTCGACGAACTGCCCGCGCTGTACGGCGACATCGAGGCCGCGCTCGCCGAGCACGGCCTGTCGGCGCGCGTACCGGCGTTCTTCCAGATGGGCAGCTGGATCGGCGGCGACCGCGACGGCAACCCGAACGTGACCGCGCCGACGCTCGAAGAAGCGATCAACCGCCAGGCCGCGGTGATCCTCGAGCACTATCTGGAACAGGTGCACAAGCTCGGCGCCGAGCTGTCGGTATCGAACCTGCTCGTCGGCGCGAACGACGCCGTGAAGGCGCTCGCGGCAGCTTCCCCCGACCAGTCGCCGCACCGCGTCGACGAGCCGTATCGCCGTGCGCTGATCGGCATCTACACGCGCCTCGCCGCAAGCGCGCGCGTGCGTCTCGGCGAAGGCACGGTGCCGGTACGCAGCGCGGGCCGCGGCGCGGCGCCCGTGCGCGCGACCCCGTATGCGGATTCCGAAGCGTTCGTCGCCGACCTGAAGGTGCTGACCGCGTCGCTCGACGAACACCACGGCACGTCGCTCGCCGCGCCGCGCCTCGCGCCGCTCGTGCGCGCGGCCGAAGTGTTCGGCTTCCATCTCGCAAGCATCGACCTGCGCCAGAGCTCCGACATCCACGAAGCCGTGGTCGCCGAACTGTTCGCTCGCGCAGGCGTCGAGGCCGACTACGCGGCGCTCGCCGAGGAAGACAAGCTGCGCGTGCTGCTCGCCGCGCTCGCCGATCCGCGTCCGCTGCGCTCGCCGTACTTCGAATACTCGCCGCTCGCGCAAAGCGAGCTCGGCGTGTTCGAGAAGGCGCGCGAAGTCCGCGCGCAATTCGGCGCACGCGCGGTGCGCAACTACATCATTTCGCATACGGAAACCGTCAGCGACCTCGTCGAGGTGCTGCTGCTGCAGAAGGAGACGGGCCTGCTCGACGGCGCGCTCGGCGTGCCGGGCGGCGAGGCGAAGAACAGCCTGATGGTGATCCCGCTGTTCGAGACGATTCCCGACCTGCGCGACGCCGCGCGCATCATGCGCGAATACTTCGCACTGCCGGGCATCGACGCGCTGATCGCGCACCAGGGCGCCGAGCAGGAAGTGATGCTCGGCTATTCGGACAGCAACAAGGACGGCGGCTTCCTCACGTCGAACTGGGAGCTGTATCGCGCGGAGCTCGCGCTCGTCGACCTGTTCCGCGACCGCAAGATCACGCTGCGCCTGTTCCACGGCCGCGGCGGCACGGTCGGCCGCGGCGGCGGCCCGACCTACCAGGCGATCCTGTCGCAGCCGCCGGGCACCGTGAACGGCCAGATCCGCCTGACCGAACAGGGCGAGGTGATCGCGAGCAAGTTCGCGAACCCGGAGATCGGCCGCCGCAACCTCGAGACGGTCGTCGCCGCGACGCTCGAGGCGACGCTCCTGCCGCAGAACAACGCGCCCGCGCAGTTGCCGGTGTTCGAGACCGCGATGCAGACACTGTCCGATTCGGCGATGGCCGCGTACCGCGCGCTCGTCTATGAAACCCCGGGCTTCACCGACTACTTCTTCTCGTCGACGCCGATCACCGAGATCGCCGAGCTGAACATCGGCAGCCGCCCGGCTTCGCGCAAGCTGCAGGATCCGAAGCAGCGCAAGATCGAGGACCTCCGCGCGATTCCGTGGGGCTTCTCGTGGGGCCAGTGCCGGCTGCTGCTGACGGGCTGGTACGGCTTCGGCAGCGCGGTGAGTGCGTATCTCGACGGCGCGCAGGACGACGCCGAGCGCACGAAGCGCGTCGCGCTGCTGAAGAAGATGAACAAGACCTGGCCGTTCTTCGCGAACCTGCTGTCGAACATGGACATGGTGCTCGCGAAAACCGACCTCGCGGTCGCGTCGCGCTACGCGCAGCTCGTTTCCGATCGCAAGCTGCGCAAGCACGTGTTCGAGCGGATCGTCGCGGAATGGGAGCGCACGTCGCAGGCGCTGGCCGAGATCACCGGGCACGAAGGCCGTCTCGCGACCAACCCGCTGCTCGCGCGCTCGATCAAGAACCGCTTCCCGTATCTCGATCCGCTGAACCACCTGCAGGTCGAGCTGATCAAGCGTCACCGCGCGGGCGACACGAACGCGCGGCTGCGCCGCGGGATTCACCTGACGATCAACGGGATCGCGGCCGGCCTGCGCAATACGGGCTGATCCGCCTGCGGCGCGGTGTGATTCCGCGCCGGCCGGCATCGTAGAAGCCGCGATACGCCACCGTACCCACGGTGAGTATCGCGGCTTTTTTCATGCGCGGGCAAAACCGCAGCAGCCCACCTCGCGCTCAGTGCGCGTCGATCAGCAACGCGTCGTGTTCGAACGAACCGTCGGGCTGCACCGCGTAGTAGCCGCGCACCTCGTCCGGCGCATGCGCCCACAGCGCGCGAATGCCGGTGACGCTGTCGGCCGGCGTGCGGATGCGCGCGACCCACGTATCGAAATCGATCGGCAGCCGCCAGCGGCTGTGCACGTGCGCGTCGAAGCCGGCTTCGCGGAACATCGCAAGCCATTCGTCCGCCCGGTAGTCACGCACGTGCGACGCGTCGCGCAGCACTTCCGCGGCCTGCAGGTACGTGTCGAGAAGCGGATGGTCGTTGCCCGCGATGTCGATCATCAACACGCGGCCGCCCGGTTTCAGCACGCGGCGCACCTCGGCGAGCGCCGCGCGCATGTCGTGCCAGTGGTGCGCGCTCATCCGGCTCACGACCCAGTCGAACGTCGCCGTCTCGAACGGCAGTTGCTCGGCTGGCCCCTGCTGGGTACGGATGTTCGCAAGCCCGCGCTCGCGCGCGGCGGCGTCGACGGTCGCGAGCATCTGCGCGGCGAGATCGTAGGCGACCACGTCGCGCACATGCGGCGCGACCGCGAAGCTCGCATGGCCGGCGCCGCAGCCGAGATCGAGCACGGCGGCGTCGGGCGTCGCGCGCACCGCGTCGGCGAGCGTCTGCAGATCGGCGCCCGTCGCGTGGACCGTGCTCGTCAGATAGGCGGCGGCCGTCGTGCCGAATGCGTCGGCGACCTGGTCGTGGTGTTTCATCGTTCGCTCCTTTGTACCGTTGCCGGTGCGACAGACGCATCAGCGCCTGCTCCGGCCCCATGCAATGCGTTTTGTGGGACGCTCGCTGCCCTGCCAGCGCGCGAGCCGCTACAATAGGCCTGCGTTTGTACCAGTACAAGTTAAGCAGTTATTCTGGTATTCGATACACCTGTCTGATCGTTGCCGCGTCCCCGCTTCCATTTCGCCGTTTCCGCATGAACCACCCGTCCTCCACCCCCGTCCCGCCGCTCGACGCCACGCCCGCCCGTGCGCTCGGCGAATTCATCCGCGCCCACCGTGAGCGGCTGTCGCCA
>NZ_JAAGPB010000534.1:0-5275 GCF_017104585.1 Burkholderia sp. Ac-20392 | reverse complement strand
CGCGGCGAAACGTCGCACGGCCTCGTCGGGCGTCGTGTCCGCCGCGGGCGCTGCCGCGATCTCGCGGTTCTGCCAGCGCGCGCCGTTGCCGTGGCGCGCGGCCGGCCCGTCGGTATCGAAGAATTCGCGCGCGAACAACGTGCAGATCGCGTCACCCGTCACTTCCTCGCCGGACGTGTCCGCGAGCGTCTGCACCGCATGGCTGAATTCGATCTGCACGCGGCGCGTCGGCGTGAAGCCCATCCCGCGTTCGAGCAGGAATGTCGCACCGCCCTTGCCGGACTGGCTGTTCACGCGGATCACCGCGTCATAGCTGCGGCCGAGGTCGGCCGGGTCGATCGGCAGGTACGGCACTTCCCAGGCCGCGTCGGGGCGCTGCTGCGCGAAGCCCTTGCGGATCGCGTCCTGGTGCGAGCCCGAAAACGCGGTGAACACGAGGTCGCCCGCGTACGGATGGCGCGGATGCACCGGAATCTGGTTGCAGCGTTCGACGACGCGGCGCACGGCGTCGATGTCGGAGAAATCGAGGCCCGGATCGATGCCCTGCGTGTAGAGATTCAGCGCGAGCGTGACGAGGTCGACGTTGCCGGTGCGTTCGCCATTGCCGAACAGGCAGCCTTCGATGCGGTCGGCGCCCGCGAGCAGCGCGAGTTCGGCCGCCGCGACCGCGGTGCCGCGATCGTTGTGCGGATGCACGGACAGCACGATGCTGTCGCGATACGCGAGGTTGCGGTCCATCCACTCGATCTGGTCGGCGAACACGTTCGGGCCCGCGGCTTCGACGGTGGCCGGCAGGTTGACGATCATCTTGTGATCGCGGGTCGGGCGCCAGGTCTGAGCGACCGCGTCGCAGATTTCGCGCGCGAACGTCAGCTCGGTCATGCTGAAGGTTTCCGGCGAGTACTGGAAGGTCCACTGCGTGTCGGGGCGCGCGGCGCAGTGTTCCTTGATGATGCGCGTGCCATCGATCGCGAGCGCCTTCACGTCGGCCTTCGACATCCCGAACACGATGCGGCGGAACGACGGGCACACCGCGTTGTACAGGTGCACGATCGCGCGCGGCACGCCTTCGAGCGCGTCGAACGTGCGGGCGATCAGGTCTTCGCGCGCCTGCACGAGCACTTCGATCGTCACGTCGTCGGGAATCCGCTTGTCGTCGATCAGCTTGCGCACGAAATCGAAGTCGGTTTGCGACGCCGACGGAAAACCGACTTCGATCTCCTTGAACCCGATCGCGACCAGCATCTCGAAGAATTCGAGCTTCTGCTCGATGCTCATCGGCTCGATCAGCGACTGGTTGCCGTCGCGCAGGTCGGTGCTCATCCAGACGGGCGCGCGCTCGATGGTGCGCGACGGCCATTTGCGGCCATTGAGGCGGACAGGTTCGAACGGACGGTACTTGTCTTGCGGATTGCGCTGCATCTTCTGGACCTCGGGTCTCAAGTCGCGAGCGAAGACGGGCGGCATGGGCGACGGTTGGCGCTGCCTCGCTCCGCGGCACGTGAACGCGCTGCGGATGCGGATGATCTTCGCGAGTCGGCCGACGGATAGACGGACGAATGCTGACGACTTCGGGTTGTAAAAACTACGAGAGGGGTACTGCGAGGAACTGCTGGGAGGGACCGTGCGGACAGCACACGGCGCTACGAAAGCCTTAGGCTAGTCGTAGCGATAGCGGCCGCGCTAGGCGGCCGGAGGTAATTCGGAGGGTGTTCGGAAAGGAACGCATGAGGGCAACTCTATGCCAGGATGCGCTCGCGTGTCAAATGCCCTGCAAGCGGGGCCGGTTCGCGAGCGTGCCGTCAGCGTGCGATGCGGGCGATCTGCACGATCGTCGCGACCTGCCGGGCGACCGTGTCGGGCACCGGCACCTCGCCGCGCAATACGGCGTCGGTCCACGCGGCCGTCGTGGCCGCGTCGCGCGATTCCGGCAGCGCGACGGCCGGCGCATCGGTCGACGAGCGTTCGGCCTCGATCAGCGTGTCGCACACGCCGTCGTGCAGCCAGTCGACCTGCACCTGGCGCCGCGTGTCGGCAACGGCTTCGCCCTCGGTGCCGCGTGCCAGCAGCGCGCCGCCGAGCGCGGCGTCCGGATGGTCGCGGAACAATTGCGCCAGGCTGTCGCGGTACGGCGGGTGTGTGTAGTTGACGAGCCGCAGGCCGGCCGGCGCGAACGGCTGCAGGATCTTCACGAGCGTGTGCGTCGAGTTGCGCACGCCGAGCACGCTGCGCATCGACAGCAGGTGGGCAATGCGCGGCGCCAGCACCTCGATCGACGCGAACGCGACGCGGCGCTCCGCAAGCGTGTCCTCGATCGCATCGTGCGACGTCGACGGCGCGAGCGACAGCGCCGAGAAGATTTCGGCGCTCGTCACGCGGCCCGGATCCCGCTCGACGCCATGCACGAGCACCGGCACGCCTTCGCGCGCGAGCAGCAGCGCGAGCAGCGGCACGAGGTTCGGCTGCCTGCGCGCGCCGTTGTAGCTCGGGATCGACACGGGGCGGAACGCGGCGTCCTGCACGTGCACCGGCTCGAACGACGCCTGCGCGGCGGCGAGCATCGCGGCCAGCTCGTCGGCGGATTCGCCCTTCAGCCGATACGCGATCAGGATCGCGCCGAGTTCGACGTCCGACACGCGCGCGTCGAGCATCGCGCGATAGAGCTCGAACGTGTCCTCGGCGGACAGCGCGCGTGCGCCGTGCGGGCCGCGGCCGATTTCCTTGATGAAGCGGGCGCACGGGAACGGAACGGCGGCGGGATCGTGGGAAGCGGTCATCGGGGCGTGGGGCGGGCGGCCGGCATCGGGCCGCGCTGTGAGCGGTGAGGAATGCCCGAGTATCGCACGGGTGCGGCCGTCGCAAGCGAGGCCGCGCCGCGCGGCGCGCTACACTCTGGTTCCCGGCGGTGCGCGCGCCGGCTGCGCTGCGCCCGTGCCGTCGCCGGCCGAATACGACTACGAGAGACATCCCATGAAGCTTTACAGCTATTTCCGCAGTTCCGCGTCGTACCGCGTGCGGATCGCCCTGAACCTGAAGCAGCTGCCGTTCGACTATGTCCCCGTGCACATGCTGCGCGACGGCGGCGAGCAACTGAAGGATGCGTATCGCGCGCTGAATCCGGATGCGGTCGTGCCGACGCTGATCGACGACGACGCGACGCTGCAGCAGTCGCTCGCGATCATCGAATATCTCGAGGAAACCCATCCGGAACCGGCGCTGCTGCCGAAGCAGCCGGTCGATCGCGCGTATGTGCGCGCAGTTGCGCTGCAGATCGCGTGCGAAATCCACCCGCTCAACAACCTGCGCGTGCTGAAGTACCTGAAGCACACGCTGAAGGTGCCCGAGGAGGCGAAGAACGCGTGGTACCGGCACTGGATCGAGGCGGGCTTCGACACGCTCGAGACGCGTCTCGCAAGCGATCCGCGCACCGGCAAGCTGTGCTTCGGCGACACGCCGACGCTCGCCGACGTGTGCCTCGTGCCGCAGGTGTTCAATGCGAACCGCTTCTCGATCGACACGACGCGCTATCCGACGATCCAGCGGATCGTCGACCATGCGTCGACGCTCGATGCGTTCAAGGCCGCCGAGCCCGGCGCGCAGCCCGACGCCGAATGAGCGCGGTGCGCCCGGCATGCACGACCGGGCGCGCATGAAAAAGGGCGCCCGAAGGCGCCCTGTGCGATGCGGGCCGGCGGTGTTCAGCCGAGCAGCGCGTCCGCGAATTCGACCGCGCTGAACGGCTGCAGATCCTCGACCTTCTCGCCGACGCCGATGAAGTAGACCGGCACCGGGCGCTGCCGCGCGATCGCGGCGAGAATCCCGCCCTTCGCGGTGCCGTCGAGCTTCGTGACGATGAGGCCGGTGAGGCCGAGCGCGTCGTCGAATGCCTTGACCTGCGTGAGCGCGTTCTGGCCGGTGTTCGCGTCGATCACCAGCAGCACTTCGTGCGGCGCACCGTCATGCGCCTTCGAGATCACGCGCTTCACCTTCTTCAGCTCTTCCATCAGGTGGAGCTGCGTCGGCAGGCGGCCGGCCGTGTCGGCCATCATCACGTCGATCTTGCGCGCGCGCGCGGCGCTGACCGCGTCGAAGATCACCGCGGCCGGATCGCCGCTTTCCTGCTGCACGACCGTCACGTTGTTGCGCTCGCCCCAGACCGCCAGCTGTTCGCGCGCGGCTGCGCGGAACGTGTCGCCCGCGGCCAGCAGCACCGACTGGTCGAAGCTCTGCAGATGCTTCGCGAGCTTGCCGATGCTGGTCGTCTTGCCCGCACCGTTCACGCCGGTGATCATCATCACGAGCGGCTGCGCGCGGCCGAGCATCAGCGATTTTTCGAGCGGCGTCAGCAACTCGACGAGCAGGTCGTGCAGCGCGGATTTCACCTGCTGCGGGTCGGTCAGGCGGCCCGTGCGCACCTTTTCGCGCAGCGCGCCGAGCAGGTACTCGGTCGCGTCGACGCCCGCGTCGGACATCAGCAGCGCGGTTTCGAGCTCCTCGTACAGATCCTCGTCGATCTTCGTGTTGACGAACACGCCGGTGATGCTCGAGCCCGTCTTGGCGAGCCCCGTTTTCAGGCGCGCGAGCCACGATTTCTTCGCGGTGGCGTCCTGCAGCGGCGGCGGGACGATTTCGACCGTCTCGACGACTTCGTCGCGGCCGTCGTTGGTCGGCGTGACCGTCATCACGACGGCCGGTGCGGCCGGTTGCGCGACCGGTTGTGCGGGCGCTTGCGGCACGTCGGCCGCAGGCGGGGCCTCGAACGCGGGCGCATCGGACGGTTCGTCCGTTTGCTGCGCGTCGGCCGATTGCGATTCCGCCGGATCGGGCTCCTGCGTTTTCTTGAATCGTTTGAAGAAGCTGAACATGGTCTGACGTCGGGAAGAGGGCGGGCCGCCGCCAGCGGCGGGGCACCGGACGGGCCGTTCTGCGTTCGCGCGGGCGCGACGCACGGCGGCCGAAACCGTGCATTTTATCAGTGCGGCGGGGCGCTCGCGTCAGTGTGCGCCGCCGCTGTGGTAACGTGCGCCTGTTTAGCGGTGCGCCCCCGCGCGCGCCCGGTCCCTCCGTCGTCGATATTCCGTATGTCCCGTTCCTCTCCCGGCCGCCCGGCGGCCCCTTCTGGCCGCGGCAAGCCGCACACGATCCGCATCATCGGCGGTGACTGGAAACGCACGCCGCTCGCGGTGCTCGATCTCGACGGCCTGCGGCCGACGCCCGATCGCGTGCGCGAGACGCTGTTCAACTGGCTCGGCCAGGATCTCGAAGGCCGGCGCTA
>NZ_JAAGPB010000533.1:0-5392 GCF_017104585.1 Burkholderia sp. Ac-20392 | reverse complement strand
CCGACGATCGCGAGATGACGCGCGTCGCGCGGTGCGAGGCAGTCGACCGCGAGCGCGGTCGTGCCGGCCGTGCGCTCGACGGTCAGCAGCCCTGCGTCGCACCACATCAGCGGCTGGCCCGTGCGCATCGACATCAGCGCGGTCCACGCAGTGACGATCGGCTTGCCGCCCGTCACGACATACGGCGACAGCTTCGCGCCGAATACCTGCGCATCGGCGAGCGCGCCGAGATACGTGATGAAGTCGCCGGCCTGGTCGGGAAACAGCGTGAGCGTTTGCGGCGGCTGCACCGCGCGCGTCGCGGCGAGCGACGCGAACATGTTGCGCAACGTGCCGAGCACGTCGAGCGACGGCAGGGCCGCGCGCACCGCGGCTTCGTCGACGGTCAGCGGCAGGGTCGGGGCGGTTTGCGTCATGGGGACATCTCCGGTCGGGGCTGGACAGGACCGTCTCGATCGACGGCGTCCGGCGGTGTTCGTGATGGACGAAAAGTCTAATATAGACAATCAAAATCGGGAGAATTTTTCTTTTCGAGACTTCGTGTCGTCGCGCGATTCGAAAAAAACGCCGGTAAATCAAAGGCATTCATGTTGGGTGGCGAATTTTGGACGTCGCGCATCGGGGCACGATTCTCGTATCCCCTATAGTCTATAGTAGACTTTGAGTCTATATTTCGCGTGCAGGACACGACGCGTCGCCGCGTGGCGGCCATCTGCTTCGAATGCCGATCCGGCGCCCGGCCGGGGCCGTCGTGTACCGATCTTCATCGCCTCAATCCGGAACGGAAGGACCGTCATGAACTGGAAGCTCTCCCTTTGCGCCGCTGCGGCGCTTGCCTGCGCGGCCGTCACGGCCCATGCGGAACAGACCACGTTGCGCTTCGGGATCGAAGCCGCCTATCCGCCGTTCGAGAGCAAGACGCCGGCCGGCCAGCTGCAGGGTTTCGACGTCGACATCGGCAACGCGGTGTGCGCGAAGCTGAACATGAAATGCGTGTGGGTCGAGAATTCGTTCGACGGCCTGATCCCGGCGCTGCAGGCGCGCAAGTTCGACGCGATCAACTCGGCGATGAACATCACGTCGAAGCGCCGGCAGAGCATCGACTTCACGCCGGCGATCTACGTGGTGCCGATCGTGATGATCGCCAAGCACGGTTCGCCGCTGCGGCCCGACGTCGCGAGCCTGCGCGGCAAGCACGTCGGCGTGCTGCAGGGCTCGTCGCAGGAGGATTTCCTGAAGGCGCACTGGGCCACTGCGGGCGTGGCCGTCGTGTCGTACCAGGATCAGGACCAGATCTACGCCGATCTCGTCGCGGGGCGTCTCGACGCGGCCGTGCAGGAAGCGCAGACCGCGCAGGACGGTTTCCTCGACAAGCCGGCCGGCCGCGACTACCAGATCGTCGGCGAGCCGCTGAAGGATCCGGCGACGCTCGGCGAAGGCACGGGTTTCGGGATGCGCAAGAACGACAAGGCGCTGCAGGCGAAGATCGTCGGCGCGCTCGACGCGCTGAAGAAGGACGGCACGCTCAGCGCGCTGTCGCAGAAGTACTTCAAGCGCGACATCGTCGCGAAGTAATCACCACCGTGCGCCGGCCGCCGCGCCGGCGCGTGTCGCATCGAATCTCGACGCAGTACGGGGAACCATGGATTTCGACGTCATCGTTCTGGGGGCCGGCATCGTCGGCGTGTCGTCGGCGCTGCATCTGCAGGATCGCGGGCTGCGCGTCGCGCTGGTCGACCGGCGTGCGCCCGGCGAGGAAACGAGCCACGGCAATGCGGGGCTGATCGAGCGCTCGTCGGTCGTGCCGTACGCGTTTCCACGCCGGCTCGGCACGCTGCTGCGCTATGCGCGCAACCGCTCGGTCGATCTCTACTGGGACTACCGTGCGTTGCCCGCCTATGCGGGCTGGCTCGCGCGCTTCTGGCGCGAATCGTCGCCGCAGCGGCTCGCGGCCGCCGCGCGCGACCTGTTGCCGCTCGTCGCGGCGAGCGTCGTGGAGCACGACGCGCTGCTCGCGCGCACCGATGCCCAGCCGCTCGTGCACGACGGCGGGTGGATCGAGGCGTTCCGCTCGCCCGCGCTGTTCGATGCGGAAACCCGCGCGCAGCAGCGCGTGGCCGACGCGCACGGGCTGCGGATGACCGTGCTCGACGCACGTGCGTTGCGGGCGCGCGAGCCCGGCGTCAGCGACGCGTTCTGCGGCGCATTCCACTGGCAGGACCCGAAGACCGTGTCGAGCCCGGGCGGGCTGACCAAGGCCTACGCGCGGCTGTTCGAGCGCGACGGCGGCACGTTCGCGCTTGGCGATGCCAGGACGCTCGTGCAGGTGGATGGCGGCTGGCAGGTCGGGTCCGAACACGGGCCGATTTCGGCACGCTCGGCCGTGGTTGCGCTCGGGCCGTGGTCCGATCACGTCTTCGCGCCGCTCGGCTACCGGATTCCGCTGCGCGCGAAGCGCGGCTACCACATGCATTACCGGCCGACGCGCGCGCCGTTGAACGTGCCCGTGTGCGATACCGAGGAAGGTTTCGTCGTCGCGCCGATGGAAGGCGGCCGTCTGCGGCTCACGACCGGCGTCGAGATTGCGCTGCGCGGCGCACCGCCGACCGGCGTGCAGCTCGCGCGCGCCGAGCCGCTGGCACGCGATGCGTTCGGCATCGGCGAGCGGCTCGATCCCGAGCCGTGGCTCGGGATGCGGCCGTGCACGCCCGACATGCGCCCGGTGATCGGGCCCGCGCCTCGCCATCGCCACCTGTGGTTCGCGTTCGGCCATTGTCATCACGGGCTCACGCTCGGCCCCGCAACCGGACGCCTGCTCGCCGAAATGATGACGGGCGCACCGACCTACATCGATCCCCATCCGTACCGCCCCGCGCGCTTCGGCTGATCCGGCGGCGCGCGCGGCGTCGTGCGCGCCGGCCTTCACAATGTTTCAGTCTGCTATCCGAATTACCGGAAATCACGCAATCGGAAATGATCTGCGTAATCGGCAAGAAAGATAATCGCGAAATAAAGAAAATCAGCAAATCGGCGATTTATCAATGCATTTTCATATTGCTGAAATGCGTAATGGGCCGCTGCTCATGACGGGGTAGTGCGCCGTCTCGGCGGGTGTTCCCGTGTTACGCGGAATGTACCGGAACACGTTACCACGGGGCTCGCAAACGTTACGTTACATCCGTGTTCCGTCGACCTTTTTCATCAGACGATTCCGGCGTCCGGACCATGCATTTCGTCTGAAATAGATTAAAAAAGGCGTTATTGCCCGTCAATAGGCAGACGAATCAATCCCGTTTTTGGAATTGGCACACTTCGTGCAATCCGTCCCCATGCTTAATCAACGTTGTGCCAACCGAGATGGGGAAAATAAAGATGGGACACAATCTGAAATTGACGGGTGTGGCGCTGTCGGTCGCGACGGTGTTCGGGGTACTGGCTTCGGGTTCCGCGATGGCGGGGGCCCTTGATGTGCTGCCGATTCCGCAAGTAATCGTCAACCCGCCGACGAACAGCGTGTCGGTCGGGTTGGTCGCGACGGGTACGTCGCCGCTGGGCTCGGTCACCGTGGCGGCAGGCGGGGCGGGCGCGATCCAGACGTCGCTTGGCGACCCCGGCCAGGTGCTGTCGGGCGCCGTGGGGGCGGTGACGGGCGCACTCGGCGGTGGCGGCGGCACGGTACAGCCGCTCGCGCCGGTCCAGGGCGTGCTGAATCAGGTGACGGGTGCGCTGAGCGGCGGCAACCCGGCGGGTGCGTTGACCGGTGCGCTGAATACGGCGACGGGGACGCTGAGCAATGCGGTTGGCACGGTAACGGGGGCACTGGGTAATGTCGGCGGCGGGTCGAACCCGCTGGCGCCGGTTCAAGGTGTCGTCAATCAAGTCACGGGTGCACTCGGTGGCGGCAACCCGGCTGGTGCGTTGACGGGTGCGCTTGGCACGGTCACGGGTGCGCTGGGTGGTATCGGCGGTGGTTCGAACCCGCTGGCGCCGGTTCAAGGCGTGGTGAATCAAGTGACGGGCGCGCTTGGTAGCGGCAACCCGGCAGGTGCATTGACCGGCGCACTCGGCACGGTCACGGGCGCACTGGGCGGTATCGGTGGCGGCTCGAGCCCGCTGGCGCCGGTTCAAGGCGTGGTGAATCAAGTGACGGGTGCGCTTGGTGGCGGTAACCCGGCAGGTGCATTGACCGGCGCACTTGGCACGGTGACGGGCGCACTGGGTGGTATCGGTGGCGGCTCGAATCCGTTGGCGCCGGTTCAAGGCGTGGTCAATCAAGTCACGGGTGCGCTCGGTAGCGGTAACCCGGCTGGCGCGCTGACTGGCGCACTCGGCACGGTGACGGGCGCACTGGGCGGTATCGGCGGCGGCTCGAATCCGTTGGCGCCGGTTCAAGGTGTCGTGAATCAAGTCACGGGCGCGCTCGGCAGCGGCAACCCGGCTGGCGCACTGACTGGCGCACTCGGCACGGTGACGGGCGCACTGGGCGGTATCGGTGGCGGCTCGAATCCGTTGGCGCCGGTTCAAGGTGTCGTGAATCAAGTCACGGGCGCGCTCGGCAGCGGCAACCCGGCAGGCGCACTGACCGGTGCACTCGGCACGGTGACCGGCGCGCTGGGTAATGTCGGCGGCGGTTCGTACCCGCTGGGGGCGGTTCAAGGCGTCGTCAATCAAGTCACGACGGCCCTCAATAACGGCAACCCGGCTAGTGCATTGACGGGCGCACTCGGTACGGTGGCGGGTGAACTCGGTGCGGGCAATCCGGCAGGCACGGTGACGGGTGCGATCGGCAACGTGACCGGGGCACTGGGCGCATTGGGCGCCATCGGTGGCGGTGCGGATCCGCTGGCGCCGGTCCAGGGCGTCGTGAACCAAGTGACGGGCGCGCTCGGCAGCGGCAACCCGGCCGGCGCACTGACCGGCGCACTCGGCACGGTCACGGGCGCACTGGGTGGTATCGGTGGCGGCTCGAACCCGCTGGCACCGGTGCAAGGCGTCGTGAATCAAGTGACGGGCGCGCTCGGCAGCGGCAACCCGGCCGGCGCACTGACCGGCGCACTCGGCACGGTCACGGGCGCATTGGGCGGCATCGGCGGTGGTTCGAACCCGCTGGCGCCGGTCCAGGGCGTCGTGAATCAAGTGACGGGCGCGCTCGGCAGCGGTAACCCGGCCGGTGCACTGACTGGCGCACTCGGCACGGTCACGGGCGCATTGGGCGGCATCGGCGGTGGTTCGAACCCGCTGGCACCGGTGCAAGGCGTTGTGAACCAAGTGACGGGCGCGCTCGGCAGCGGCAACCCGGCCGGCGCACTGACCGGCGCACTCGGCACGGTCACGGGCGCATTGGGCGGCATCGGCGGTGGTTCGAACCCGCTGGCGCCGGTCCAGGGCGTCG
>NZ_JAAGPB010000532.1:0-246 GCF_017104585.1 Burkholderia sp. Ac-20392 | reverse complement strand
TATGTATGTCACTGAGGTGGTGAGACGTGTCAGAAGTGCGCGAGTTCATGACTCGAATGAGGTAGATCGGGTCGAGAGGAATGGGGATGAGTCACGGACCGTCTAGGTACTTGCTGTTATTTGTATAGCGCATAGACGTGATACCACTCTGTGTGGATACCGTATATATAAGTATGCTAGTGATGTTTTGTTTATTCTCAACGTCTACATTTTTTTTTTCTTTTTTTTTTTTTAATGATACCGCAA
>NZ_JAAGPB010000531.1:0-5091 GCF_017104585.1 Burkholderia sp. Ac-20392 | reverse complement strand
GCTACGGCGGGCTTTCGCAGGCGTTGCTGACGCTCGGGCCCGCGTTCGACATCGCCGCGCTGCGCGGCGAACTGCGGGCCGTGCTGCTCGCGTACCTGGCGGCGGCTGGCCAGTAACTTCCCCTAGGGGAAATGCCTGATTCGCATGTCGCGCTGACAGGCTAGCCTTGCCGCTGCGTACCCCTCCCGGCGAGCCATGAGAAAAATGCATGGCCGCCATGACGAACTTTCGATTGTCCACCGATATTGGCTCGGGCTAAATCGTGCGACAGATGCTGGCCGTGCGTGTCGCGCGCGGCCGCCCGAAGGACATCAGAAGGAGGAGTCATGCGAAGCGCGACCGCGCCCCGTTCGAAACTGCCCGACGTCGGGACGACGATCTTCACGGTGATCGGCCAACTGGCTGCTCAGCACGATGCGTTGAACCTGTCGCAGGGCGCGCCGAATTTCGCGCCCGATCCGTCGCTCGTCGAAGGCGTCGCGCGCGCGATGCGCGACGGGCACAACCAGTACGCGCCGATGGCCGGCGTCATGGCGCTGCGCGAGCGGCTCGCCGAAAAGACCGAGGCGCTGTACGGCACGCACTACGACCCGGCCACCGAGATCACGGTGATCGCCAGCGCGAGCGAAGGGCTCTACGCGGCGATCAGCGCGCTCGTGCACCCGGGCGACGAGGTGATCTACTTCGAGCCGTCGTTCGACAGCTATGCACCGATCGTGCGGCTGCAGGGCGCGACGCCGGTGGCGATCAAGCTGTCGCCCGAGCATTTCCGCGTGAACTGGGACGAAGTCGCCGCGGCGATCAACCCGCGCACGCGGATGATCATCGTCAACACGCCGCACAACCCGACCGCGACCGTGTTTTCCGCCGACGATCTCGAACGGCTCGCGCAGCTCACGCGCGATACCGGCATCGTGATCCTGTCCGACGAGGTCTATGAGCACGTCGTGTTCGACGGCGCGCAGCACCAGAGCATGGCGCGCCATCGCGAGCTGGCCGAGCGCAGCGTGATCGTGTCGTCGTTCGGCAAGTCGTTTCACGTGACGGGCTGGCGGGTCGGCCATTGCGTCGCGCCGGCCGAGCTGATGGACGAGATCCGCAAGGTGCACCAGTTCATGGTGTTCGCGGCCGACACGCCGATGCAGGTCGCATTCGCGGAGATCCTCGCGCGGCCGGACAGCTATCTCGGCCTGTCGGCGTTCTACCAGGCCAAGCGCGACCTGCTCGCGCGCGAGCTGGCCGATTCCCGTTTCGAGCTGCTGCCGAGCGAAGGCTCGTTCTTCATGCTTGCGCGCTTCCGGCACTTCTCGGACGAAAGCGACAGCGATTTCGTGCTGCGCCTGATCCGCGACGCGCGCGTCGCGACGATTCCGCTGTCGGCGTTTTACACCGACGGCACCGACGCCGGCGTGATCCGGCTCAGTTTTTCGAAGGACGACGCGACGCTGGTCGAGGGCGCGCGGCGGCTGCGTTCGCTGTAAAGCCCGTACGTCAACCGGCGACGGGAGCGTCGCACCGACCAGACACAGGAGATCACGATGAAACACACGGCCACCCTGAAACTCGCGTTCGCACTCGCATGCGCAATCGGCTCGGGCGCGGCGCTCGCCGATGCGCAGACGCTGCGCTTCGGCCTCGAAGCGCAATACCCGCCGTTCGAATCGAAAGCGCCGAACGGCGACCTGCAAGGCTTCGACGTCGACGTCGGCAATGCCGTCTGCCAGACGGCGAAGCTGTCGTGCAAATGGGTCGAGACGTCGTTCGACGGGCTGATTCCCGCGCTGCAGGGCCGCAAGTTCGATGCGATCAATTCGGCGATGAACGCGACCGAGCAGCGGCGCCAGGCGATCGACTTCACGACGATCATCTATCGCGTGCCGACCCAGCTGATCGCGCGCACCGGCAGCGGCCTGCTGCCGACGCCGGAATCGCTGAAGGGCAAGCGTGTCGGCGTGCTGCAGGCGTCGATCCAGGAAACCTTCGCGAAGGCGCACTGGGAGCCGGCCGGCGTCGCGGTCGTCGCGTACCAGGACCAGAACCAGGCGTACGCGGACCTCGTGTCCGGCCGACTCGACGCGACGCTCGTGCTCGCACCGTCCGGCCAGCGCGGCTTCCTGTCGCGTCCGGACGGCAAGGGCTTCTCGTTCGTCGGTCAGCCCGTGCGCGACGACAAGATCCTCGGCAGCGGCATCGCATTCGGACTTCGCAAAGGCGACAGCGCGCTGAAGGCGAAACTCGATGCGGCGATCGACAAGCTGAAGGCGGACGGCACGGTGAAGTCGCTCGGCCTGAAGTATTTCGGCGATATCGACATCTCGACGAAGTAAGCGGAGCCGCACGCGATGCAGAACCGGAACACGGCCGCTGCGGGTGGCGAACAACGCGGCGCGCCGCTGTCGGGTGATTTGCTCGAAGCCGAACTCGTCGCCGAACTGGGCGATGCGCTCGTCACGCGCTCGCCCGATATCGATCCGCGTTACTTCACCGCGTACAACGAGCCGGCCGGCGTGCGGCCGCGCGCGCTGGTGCGCCCGCGCAGCGTCGACGACGTGTCGTGCACGCTCGCGCTGTGCACGCGGCTCGGCCAGCCGGTCGTGCCGCAGGGGGGGCTGACGGGGCTCGCGCGCGGCGCGGTCGCGCTTGGCGACGAGGTGGTGCTGTCGATGGAACGCTTCGCGGGCATCGAGGCGCTCGACGTGGCGGCCGGCACGATGACCGTGCGCACCGGGACGCCGCTGCAGACGGTGCAGGAAGCCGCGGAAGCGGCGGGTTTCACGTTCGGCGTCGATCTTGGCGCACGCGGCTCATGCCAGATCGGCGGCATGCTCGCGACCAACGCGGGCGGCACGCGCGCGATCCGCTACGGGATGATGCGCGAGCAGGTGCTCGGGCTCGAAGCCGTGCTCGCGGACGGCACGGTCGTGTCGTCGATGAACCGGATGCTGAAGAACAACGCGGGCTACGACCTGAAGCAGTTGTTCATCGGCAGCGAGGGGACGCTCGGCGTCGTCACGCGGGCGGTGCTGCGGCTGCATCCGTTGCTCGCTGCACCGGCCACGGCGCTTTGCCGCGTGCGCGACTACGACGCGGTGGTTGCGCTGTGGAATCGCGTGCGGACGCTGCCGGAGGTCGTCAGCTTCGAGGCGATGTGGCCGGCGTTCTACGACTACGTCGCGCGTCACACGCCGGGCGTTTCGGCGCCGTTTGTCGGCGACGATGGCTTCGCGATCCTGATCGAATGCGCGACGAGCGCACTGGGCGGCGACGCGCACCAGGCGCTGGAAACCGGTCTCGCGGCGGGGTTCGACGCCGGGCTCGTGGAGGATGCGGTGCTCGCGACGTCGGAGCGACAGGCGCGCGACTTGTGGACACTGCGCGAAGGCCTCGCGATCGACGCGCTGCCGCATCTCGTCAACTTCGACGTGAGCCTGCCGACGGGCGAGCTCGGCGCGTTCGCCGAGCGCTGCGAGGCGGCGTTGCGCTCACGCTGGCCGGATGTCACGTGCCTGTTCTTCGGCCATGTCGGCGACGGCAACGTGCATATCGGCGTGTCGCTGGCCGGGATGACCGATGCGGATCTCGATGCGCTCGATCACTGCGTGTATGAGGTGGTGCGTGACATGGGCGGCTCGGTGTCGGCCGAGCACGGGATCGGCGTGCTCAAGCGTCCCTATCTCGCGCATACGCGCAGCGACGCGGAAATCGGATTGATGCGACGCCTGAAGGCCGCGCTGGATCCGCTCGGCATCCTGAATCCCGGCAAGGTGCTTTGATCGGGGCGATGCCTCTTGCCGTCGGGCGTTGGCCTGCGTGATGCGTCAGCCGTCCACCCAGCGCAGCGCGCCGATCTTCAGGTGTTCGACGACGCTGCGCGCCCATTCGAGTTCGGCATTGAGCAGGACGAGCGCATGCTCGTTCTGCAGCAGGAACAGGCGCGGCACCTGGTCGGCCTGCGCGGTGGCGCGCAGCGTTTCAAGGCGCTCGCGCTCGGCATCGAGCCGGGCGATCCGAAGCTCGAGCTGGTGGCGCGCATCTTCGGCATCGAGCAGCGGCAGGAACGCGAGACCGGCGCCGAACGCCGGAAATTCCCGCGCGGGCTCGGCGAGCAGCGCATGCAGCCACGCCTGCCCGGCCGTGTGCCCGGCCTCCGTCAGCGCATACAGCGTGCGCTCCGGAAACGCGCCGTCGCGCTCGGTGTCGTGCACGGCGATCATTCCGTCGCGCAGCAGCCGGTCGATCGTCTGGTAGAGGCTCGTGCGCTGGCGCACGTTGACGACTTCGTCGTACCCGCGAGCCTTCAGTTGCTGCAGCATCCCGTACGGATGCATCGGCGTTTCGGTCAGCGTCGCGAGGACGGCCAGCGCGAGCGGGGACGGGCGACTGGTAGACATGAGTAGTTATTTGATATCTAGTAAGAATATAACTATTCTCAACCAGACTATCATATTTCACAAGGGTTTCAGCCGAGGTGCGAGCGCTTCGCGGCCGGGGCGACGGTTTCCATCGTCGCGAGACCGTGCACGATGCCGCAATCCTCGACCGAATGTTCGCCGACGCACTGGCGGCGCAATTCGGTGAGCTGGTCGCGCAGATGCGTGAGTTCCGCGAGGCGCGCATCGACGTGCCCGATGTGTTCGTCGAGCAGCGAATTGATCGAATCGCAGGGATCGGCCGGCGTGTCGGTGAGCTGCAGCAGCGCGCGGATTTCGTCGTGCGCCATGTCGAGCGCGCGGCAGTTGCGGATGAAGCGCAGCCGTTCGACGTGCACGTCGGTGTAGTTGCGGTAGTTCGAGTCGGTGCGCTCCGCATCCGGCATCAGACCCTCTTTCTCGTAGAAACGGATCGTCTCAGGTGTGCAGCGGGCCGCTTTGGCCAGTTCGCCGATCTTCATGCCTTTCTCCCGTGTAAGGGTTGACCTTGTAGTGGCTTCAGGGTGTTAACTCTACACCGTTAGCCATTGAGGAGGTTGTCATGACCGACGCCCAGCGTACCCACGACCCACGACACCGTCATGCCGGCGGCGCCGCTCCGCGCTGCGCCGACGCGCACGATACGGATACGGCCACCGTCGCCGACGCGGCGCCGAAGGCA
>NZ_JAAGPB010000530.1:0-5304 GCF_017104585.1 Burkholderia sp. Ac-20392 | reverse complement strand
GGCGGCGGCCAGGCGCGCGCGGCGCGACTGGCTGGTGGACGACGATGCGCGCGAGGACGTGGCGGTCATGGTGAACTCCTTTCCTTCGTCGAAGAAACGATGCGGGTCGTGCGAACGGTCAGGCCCAGCCGCCGTCGACGATCACGTCCTGCGCGGTGATCATCCGGCTGTCGTCGGCGGCAAGAAACAGCGCCATCCGCGCGAGATCGGCGGGCAGCAGCTCGGCATCGAGGCACTGGCCGGCCTTGATCGCTGCGCGGCCCGCGTCGTCGAGCCACAGCCGGCGCTGCTTGTCGGTCATCACCCAGCCGGGCACCAGCGAATTCACGCGGATGCCGAACGGGCCGAGGTCGCGCGCGAGACCGCGCGTCAGCCCCTGCACGGCCGCCTTCGCCATCACGTAGACGGGATAGCCGCCGTTCTTCAGCATCCAGCTGATCGAGCCGAGATTGATGATCACGCCGCCGCCCTGCTGCTTCATGTCGTCGATCACCGCCTGCGCGGCGAAGAACTGGTGGCGCAGGTTCACCGCGATGCCCGCGTCGAACGATTCGGGCGTCACGTCGCCGATCGCGTGCCGCGCGTCGTTCGCCGCGTTGTTCACGAGCACCGCGATCGCGCCGATGCGCGCGCGGATCGCGTCGATCGCATGGCGCAGCGCCTCGATGTCGGTCAGGTCGCACTGGAGGAACAGCGGCGCATGACGGACGTGCGCGAGGCTTTCCGCCAGCGCGGTACCGGCCGCCGCGTCGAGGTCGACGAACGCGACGCGCGCGCCCTGTTCGGCGAAGTGCTCGACGAACGCCGCGCCGATGCCGGTCGCGCCGCCCGTGATCAGCACCGCGCGATCCTGGAGGCTCGGATACCGTGCGTAGCGCGCGTGGCTCGCGGCGTGCGGGTCGTGCGCGGAAGTGTCGATGGTCATGCGGTTCGTCTCCGTAAGAGCGGATCGGGTCAGTCGCGGACGCCGCGGTTCTTCAACTGGTCGAGCAGCACGGCTGCGAGCAGGATCGCGCCGCGCACGAGGTACTGGTAGAACGCGTCGATGTTCAGCAGGTTCATCACGTTCTCGACGGTGCCCATGATCAGCACGCCGATCACGACGCCCGAGATCGTCGCGCGGCCGCCCATCAGCGACACGCCGCCGAGCACGCACGCGGAGATCACGTTCAGCTCGAAGCCCTGCGCGGCGTTCGGCTGGCCCGACGTGATGCGCGATGCGAGGATCACGCCCGCGAGTGCCGTCACTGCACCCTGGATCAGGAAGATGTACACGCGTGTGCGTTCGACGTTGATCCCCGCGAGCCGCGAGGCTTCCGGGTTGCCGCCGATCGCCAGCGTGTTGCGGCCATATACCGTCTGGTTCAGCAGCACGCCGAACGCGATGAAGCACAGCAGCGTGACCCAGATCGGCAGCGACACGCCGAACATCGACAGCCCGCCGAGCGCGATGAACGTATCCGACGACACGCCGACCGCCTGCCCCTTCGACACGATGAAGCCGAGCCCGCGCACGATCTCCATCGTCGCGAGCGTCGTGATCAGCGCGTTGATGCGCAGGTATGCGATCACCGCGCCGTTCACGAAGCCGATCGCGGCGCCGGCCGCGACCGCCGCGATGATCGCGACGAACGTGTTGTCGGTCGCGTTCAGCACCATCGCGCACAGCACGCCGGAGAACGCGACGGTCGAGCCGATCGACAGGTCGAAGTCGCGCGACGCGAGACAGAACATCATCGTGCACGCGACCATCCCGATCTGCGAGATCGACAGCGCGAGGCCGAGCATGTTGTCGATCGAGAAGAAGTGATCGACGGTGAGCGACATCGTGATGAACATCACCGCGAAGATCGCGATCAGGCTGTATTCGGTCAGATGCTGCCACCACTTCTGGCGGTCGCTCTGCTGCGGAACCAGCGCGTCGGCCGACGGCTTCACGGCGGCGCTGGCAAGGTTTTCGTTGACTTGCATGATGGTGTCTCCTGCTCCTGCATCGCACGGCCCGCGCCGCGCGTGTTCGATTCGAATGTCGTGTCCCGCGTCAGGCCGCCTCGACGGCGCTCGTCTGCGGCAGCGCGAGGCTCAGCACCGCGTGCTCGTTCGCCTGTTCGCGCGGCAGTTCGCCCGCGATCCGGCCTTCGCGCATCACGACGATGCGGTCGGACACACCGAGCACTTCGGGCAGCTCCGACGACACCATCACGATCGCGCAGCCGCGCTCCGCGAGCCGGTAGATCACGTCGTAGATCTCGTGCTTCGCGCCGACGTCGATCCCGCGCGTCGGTTCGTCGAGGATCACGACCTTCAGGTCGGGCTCCGCGAGCCAGCGCGACAGGATCGCCTTCTGCTGGTTGCCGCCCGACAGGAAGCGGATCTTCTGCCGCCGGTTCGGCGTCTTGATCTTGAGCCGCTGGATGAAACGGTCGGCCGTTTCGCTTTCGGCCCTGCGGTTGATGAAGAGCCCCGCGCGCAGCGAATGGCGGCGGCAACTGATGTTGATGTTCTCCGCGACCGACGCGATCGCGATGATCCCCTCTTCCTTGCGGTCCTCGGGGCACAGCACGATGCCGTGGCGGATCGCGTCGCCGGTGCGCTTCACGTCGATGCGCGCGCCGTCGAGCGTCAGCACGCCCGCGCGCCGGCGATCCGCGCCGTACACGAGCCGCATCAGCTCGCTGCGGCCCGCGCCGACGAGCCCGAAGAAGCCGACGATCTCGCCCGCGCGCACCGAGAAGCTCGCGGGTTCGCGCAATGCGGGGCCGTCGACGCCTTCGGCCGCGAAGCGCACGTCGCCGAGCGCGCGCGGCGCGTAATGGTAGATATCCGAAATCTCGCGCCCGACCATCTCGGCGACGAGCCGTTCGCGCGGCACGTCGGCCAGCGATTCGTGCGACGCGATCTTGCGCCCGTCGCGGAAGATCGTGCACGCGTCGCACAGCCGGTAGATCTCGTCCATCCGGTGCGAGATGTAGATCAGCGCGCGGCCCTGCGCGCGCAGGTCGTCGACGAGCTTGAACAGCACTTCGGTCTCGCGATGCGACAGCGAGCTGGTCGGTTCGTCGAGCGCGATCACGCGCGCATTGCGCATCAGCGCCTTGCAGATCTCGACCATCTGCCGCTGCGCGATCGACAGCCGTCCGAGCTTCGCGTCGGGATCGAGATCGACGCCCATCGCCGCGAGCCGCTCGCGCACGAAACGCTTCGCCTCGCGCTTCCTCACCCAGCCGAACGCATTCGGCAGGCGGCCGAGCAGCAGGTTTTCCGCGACCGTCAGGTCGGGCACGTACTGCAGCTCCTGGTGAATCACCGCGATGCCGGCCGCGATCGACGCGGCCGCACTCGCAAACTGCACGGTCTGGCCGTCGACCAGCACGCTGCCCGCATCGGGCTGGTATTCGCCGCCGAGAATCTTCAGCAGCGTCGACTTGCCCGCGCCGTTCTCGCCCATCAGGCCATGCACCTCGCCCGCATGCACGTCGAACGAAATGCCGTCGAGTGCGCGCACGCCAGGAAAGACCTTGCCGATATTGTCAAAACGCAGTGCCGCTGACACGTCGTCTCCCCACTTCCGGATCGATCGACCGCCGGCCGCCGCATCGCCGCGGCAGCCGGCGGGCCGCTTACTTCGACGCTAGCCCCATCTCGTCGCGCACCTTCGACACGTTGTCGCGCGTCGCGAGCATGCCGGTCGTCAGCGTCAGCGCCGGCGGCGCCTTGCCCTGCGTGATCCACGTGTACATCAGGTCCGAGGTTTCCTCGCCGTGGCGCTTCGGGCTGATGATCACGGTGCCGTAGAAGCCCGTCGGCTGCGGCTTCTTGAACTCGTTCAGCGCCGAATCGGAACCGCCGATGCCGATGCCGATCATGTTGTCCGCCTTGAAGCCGCGCCCTTCGGCCGCGCGCACCGCGCCGAGCACGGCTTCGTCGTTCAGGCCGTACGCCACCCAGTGCTTGAACTGCGGATTCTTCGTGAGCGCGATGTTCGCCGCGTTGAATGCGTTCTCGGTGTCGGTCTTCGCCTGCGGCGCAGCGATCACGTTCGCCTTCGGGAAGCCGGCGGCCACCAGCGCGTCGGTCGCGCCGCTCGTGCGGTCGTGCGCGGTCGGCAGCTGCTCGTAGGTGATGTCGATCGCGCCGACGTCCTTCATGTCCCAGCCGCGCTTCTTGATCTCGGCCGCGATGCCGTCGCCGACCTGCTTGCCGATGTTGTATGCCGAGATCCCCATGTGCGGGACCGACTCGATCGGCTTGCCCGCGCCATCGACGAGGCGGTCGTCCACCGTCATCATCTTCAGGTTGTGCGACTTCGCCTTCGCGACGATGCCCGGCCCGAGCTTCACGTCGGGCGTGCAGATGATGAAGCCCTGCGCCTTCTGCGCGGACAGGTTGTCGATCGCGCTCATCACCTTTTCACCGGACGGCGCGCCGATCTTCACGAGCGTGAAACCCTTCGCCTTCGCCGCCATTTCGGCAAACTTCCACTCGTCCTGGAACCACGGCTCTTCCGGCTGCTTCACCAGGAAGCCGATCTTGACCGGATCGGCCGCGTGCGCGACGGGGCTCCCGATCACCACCGCGGCCGCGGCGGCCAGCGTTACGAACGTTCTGCGTTTCATCTCCAGTGTCTCCTTGTCTTCATCGAACAGGATGCAGCCGCTTGTTGGTTTCGACGCAGCGTGCGCGCGGCCATCGCACGTGCGGTCTTTCGAATCGTTGCGTCAGTCGTGATACAGCGCCGCGCGCCCGCCATCGACGGTGATGCACGCAGCATTGATGAACGGCGCCTCGTCGGACGCCAGGAACACGGCCGTCATCGCGACCTCCTCGGGCCGACCGATCCGCTTCATTGGCTGCAGCGCGAGCGTTTCGGCGCGTGCGGCGGCAGGGTCAGGTTGCGCGTCCCACCAGTCTCGCGTGAGCTGCGTCTCGATGTAGCCCGGCGCGATCGCGTTCACGCGCACGTTGCGCTCGGCGTATTCGATGCCGAGCGCGCGTGTCAGGCCCAGCACGCCATGCTTCGCGACCGGGTACGGGAAACAGCCCGGGATGATCCTGAACGCGTGCGTCGACGCGATGTTCACGATGCTGCCGCGACCGCGTTCGACCATCCCCTCCAGCGCCGCGCGGCAGCCGTGCCACACGCCGTCGAGGTCGACCGCGAAGCAGCGGCGCCAGTCGTCGTCGGTCATCGTCAGCGGATCGGCGAACACGTTGATGCCCGCGTTGTTCACGAGCACGTCGAGCGGGCCGAATGCCGCCTCGGTCTGCGCCAGTGCCTCGCGCACCGCGTCCTGGCGTGCGACA
>NZ_JAAGPB010000529.1:0-5556 GCF_017104585.1 Burkholderia sp. Ac-20392 | reverse complement strand
TATTTTGAACGCAGTCGAAGCGATGCCGTGGGCTCCTCCCGGCACGCCCGCTTGCCGACCTGACCGCGACCGTGCACGACGCCGGCGCGCGCTGCGTGACAGCAGCGGCGCCGCCCGCGCGCCGCCGTGCCGCGCGTCGTGCGTTCGCGGTCGGGAAGCGCCAAGCGCCGCACCGCATCGGGACTTCACCCTTCGACCCACTTTCACCGACAGGAGCCAGACCACCATGCCCGCACTTTGCGATATCTGCCACGCCCGGCCGGCCGTCGCGCGCGCAACCGTGATGCAGGACGGCGAGCGCAAGACGATCTCGATCTGCGATTACCACTTCCGTCAGCTGATGCGGCATCAGAGCATGCTGAACCCGTTCGATTCGCTGCTCGGCGGGGGCGGCTCGTCGTCGCTGTTCGGTGGGCTCGACGACGACGCGCCGCTCGCCGCCGAGATCCCGCGCGAATCGGTCGACCCGACCGACGCGTTCAGCGAGCAGACGCTGGAACTGCTGCAGCGCGCGGCCGAGAAGGCGCACGAGCTGCGCCGCAGTGAGCTCGATTCCGAACACCTGTTGTACGCGCTCGCGGACACTGACGTGTGCGCCGCGCTGCTGAAGGAACTGAAGCTGTCGCCGCAGGACATTCGCTCGTACATCGACGAGCATGCGCACACCGGCACGGCCGACCCTGATGCGCCGCTCGACAAGCTGTCGATCTCGCCGCGCGTGAAGAAGGCCGTGCAGTACGCTTTCCAGGCGTCGCGCGATCTCGGTCACTCGTACATCGGCCCCGAGCACCTGCTGATCGGGCTCGCCTCGGTGCCGGACAGCGTCGCCGGCACGCTGCTGAAGAAGTACGGTGTGACGCCCGAGGCGCTGCGCCAGAAGGTCGTGAAGGTGGTCGGCAAAGGCGCCGAGGACGGCCGCGTCGATGCGCCGACCGGCACGCCGAACCTCGACAAGTTCGGTCGCGACCTCACCGCGATCGCGCGCCAGGGCAAGCTCGACCCGGTGCTCGGCCGCGCGCAGGAAATCGAGAGCACGATCGAAGTGCTCGCGCGTCGCAAGAAGAACAACCCGGTGCTGATCGGCGAGCCGGGCGTCGGCAAGACGGCGATCGTCGAAGGGCTCGCGCAGCGGATCGTCAACGGCGACGTGCCCGAGGTGCTGCGCGACAAGCGGCTCGTCGAAGTCAACATCAACTCGATGGTGGCCGGTGCGAAGTATCGCGGCGAATTCGAGGAGCGCGCGAAGCAGCTGATCGACGAAGTCACTGCGAAGCAGGACGAACTGATCCTGTTCATCGACGAGCTGCACACGATCGTCGGCGCCGGCCAGGGCGGCGGCGAAGGCGGCCTCGACATCGCGAACGTGCTGAAGCCCGCGCTTGCGCGCGGCGAGCTGAGCCTGATCGGCGCGACGACGCTCAACGAATACCAGAAGTACATCGAGAAGGACGCCGCGCTCGAACGGCGCTTCCAGCCGGTGTTCGTGCCGGAGCCGAGCGTCGAGCAGACGATCGTGATCCTGCGCGGGCTGCGCGACAGCCTCGAGGCGCACCACCAGGTGACGTTCGCCGACGACGCATTCGTCGCGGCCGCGGAATTCGCCGATCGCTACATCACGTCGCGCTTCCTCCCCGACAAGGCGATCGACCTGATCGACCAGGCCGCCGCACGCGTGCGGATCGGCGCGACGTCGCGCCCGATCGACATCCAGGAAGGCGAAGCGCAGATCGCGCAACTGAAGCGCGAGCAGGACTACGCAACGTCGCGCAAGCGCTTCGACGAAGCGAAGCAGTTCGAGGAGCAGATCAACGCGAAGCAGAAATCCGTCGACGAGATGATGGAGGCGTGGCAGCGCAAGACCGGCTCCGAAACGCTCGAAGTGACCGTCGAATCGGTGGCCGAGGTCGTATCGCGGCTGACCGGCATCCCCGTGTCCGAACTCACGCAGGAAGAACGCCAGAAGCTGCTGAAGATGGAAGAGCAGCTGCGCGAGCGCGTGGTCGGCCAGAGCGATGCCGTGGTGGCCGTCAGCGATGCCGTGCGGCTGTCGCGCGCGGGGCTCGGCCAGACACACCGGCCGATCGCGACGTTCCTGTTCCTCGGGCCGACGGGCGTCGGCAAGACCGAACTCGCGAAGGCGCTCGCCGAGACCGTGTTCGGCGACGAGCAGGCGATCATCCGCATCGACATGTCCGAGTACATGGAGCGGCATGCGGTCGCGCGGCTGATCGGCGCGCCGCCCGGCTACGTCGGCTACGACGAAGGCGGCCAGCTCACCGAGCGCGTGCGGCGGCGCCCGTACAGCGTGATCCTGCTCGACGAGATCGAGAAGGCGCATCCGGACGTCTACAACGTGCTGCTGCAGGTGTTCGACGACGGCCGCCTGACCGACGGCAAGGGCCGCGTGGTCGACTTCAGCAACACGATCATCATCGCGACGAGCAACCTCGGCGCCGCGATCATCATGGACAACCTCACGCAACCGGAAGCCGCGCGCAAGACCGACAAGGCGATCCGCGAGGAACTGATGCAGGTGCTGAAGGGCCATTTCCGCCCCGAGTTCCTGAACCGGATCGACGAGGTGATCGTCTTCCATGCGCTGTCGAAGGAGAACATCCGCTCGATCGTGCAGATCCAGCTCGACCGCGTGGTGCGCACGGCCGCCGCGCAGGACATCACGCTCGTGATGGGCGACTCGCTCGTCGAGCATCTGACCGAAGCCGGCTACCAGCCGGAGTTCGGCGCGCGCGAGCTGAAGCGCCAGATCCGCCAGACCATCGAGACCCGGCTCGCGAAGGAGATCCTCGCCGACCGGCTGAAATCGGGCGACCGGTGCGAAGTCGACTACGACAAGGCCAGCGACGAAGTGAAGTTCAACACGCTCGCGGCGCCTGAAGCGAAGGAAACCAAGGACGCGAAGAAGGACGCCGACGGCAAGGCGAAACCGAACGGCAAGGCGGCCAAGGCAGGCAACGATGCGAAGACGGGCGACACGCCCGCCGACGCACCGCCGCTCGCACCTGCCGCGAAACCGTCCGGCAAGAAGTCGTCCGGCTCAAAGAAGGACGCGCACTGAAAAACAGCATGCCCCGCACGCCCGGGGCACGCATGACCGGCTCCGTCCCCCGGACGGAGCCGCCCCACGCCGCGACACGGCGCAAACCGAGCCACCCGTACCGGGACCGGCTGATGGAGATTCACATGACAAATCGACGCGAAGTGCCAGGCATCAGGAAGTACGACGGGCCCGCCGGTGGTTGGGGCGCGCTTCGCGCGACAGCCGATGCGGTGCGCACGCAAATGGAAACCATCGAGGCGCCGATCGTGCTGATGCGGACCAACCAGCCCGACGGCTTCGACTGCCCCGGCTGTGCGTGGCCCGACAAGGAACACAAGTCGACGTTCCAGTTCTGCGAGAACGGCGCGAAGGCCGTCACGTGGGAAGCGACGACCAAGCGCGTGACGCCCGAATTCTTCGCGGCGAACACCGTGTCGTCGCTGCTGCGCATGTCGGACTACGAGCTGGAGAACATGGGCCGCCTCACGCATCCGCTCGTCTACGACCGCGCGACCGACACGTTCCGCGCGATCGAATGGGACGACGCGTTCGCGCGCATCGGCGAAGTGCTGCGCGCGCTGCCGCCCGATCAGGTCGAGTTCTATACGTCGGGGCGCGCGTCTAACGAAGCCGCGTACCTGTACCAGCTGTTCGCGCGCGAGTTCGGCACCAACAACTTCCCCGACTGCTCGAACATGTGCCACGAGCCGACCAGCGTCGGCCTGCCGCAGTCGATCGGCATCGGCAAGGGCACGGTGTCGCTGGAGGATTTCGACCACTGCGAGCTGATCATCTCGATCGGCCACAACCCCGGCACGAACCACCCGCGGATGATGGGCACGCTGCACGAGTGCTCGCGGCGCAACGTGCCGATTATCGTGTTCAACCCGCTGCGCGAGCGCGCGCTCGAACGCTTCGCCGATCCGCAGGACATGATCGAGATGGCGTCGTTCGGCTCGACCCGGATCGCATCGACGTACTACCAGGTCGACGCCGGCGGCGACGCGGCCGCGCTGAAGGGCATCATGAAGGCGCTGCTGCAGCTCGAAGCCGAGCGCGGCGACGTGCTCGACCGCGACTTCATCGCGCAGCACACCAACGGCTTCGACGCGTTCTCGGCCGATCTCGAAGCCACGTCGTGGGACGACATCGAGCGCGCGAGCGGGCTCAGCCAGGCGCAGCTCGAACAGGTCGCGCTCGCCTACGCGAAGTCGAACGCGACGATCGTCACGTACGGGATGGGCGTCACGCAGCACAACAAGGGCACGGCAACCGTGCGCCTGATCGCCGACCTGCTGCTGATGCGCGGCAACATCGGCAAGCCGGGCGCCGGCGTGTGCCCGCTGCGCGGCCACTCGAACGTGCAGGGCAACCGCACGGTCGGCATCACCGAGAAGCCGTCGGCCGAGTTCCTGAAGAAGATCGAGGACGTGTGCGGCTTCACGCCGCCCGCGCATCATGGGCACGACGCCGTGCAGGCGATGCAGGCGATGATCGACGGCACCGCGAAGGCGCTGCTGTGCCTCGGCGGCAACTTCGCGGTCGCGCTGCCTGATCCGGAACAGTCGTTCCCGGCGATGGCGAAGCTCGACCTGAGCGTGCATCTCGGCACCAAGCTGAACCGCTCGCACCTGCTGGTCGCGAAGGAAACCTTCATCCTGCCGGTGCTCGGCCGCACCGAGCTCGACATGCAGGCAACCGGCCGGCAGTCGATCACCGTCGAGGATTCGATGTCGATGGTTCACGCATCGGCCGGCAAGCTCAAGCCGGCGTCCGACCAGTTGCGCTCGGAGCCCGCGATCGTCGCGGGGATCGCGCATGCGACGCTGCCGGCGAGCAAGGTCGCGTGGCTCGACCTGATCGACGACTACGACCGCATCCGCGACCTGATCGACCGTACGGTGTCGGGCTTCGAGGCGTTCAACGATCGCATCCGCACGCCGGGCGGCTTCCGCCTGCCGCTGCCGCCCACCGAGCGCGTGTGGCCGACGCCGACCGGCAAGGCGATGTTCTCGGTCTACAAGGGGGTGAAGGAAGATGCCGACGTGCTCGGCGCCGAGCAGGTGCTGCGGCTGATCACGCTGCGCAGCCACGACCAGTACAACACGACGATCTACGGGCTCGACGATCGCTATCGCGGCGTGTTCGGCCGGCGCGACGTGCTGTTCATGAACCCCGCCGATCTCGCGAAGTACGGGCTCGAACACGGCGACCTCGTCGACATCGAGACGGTCACCGCATCGGGCCGCGCGCTGCGTCTCGAGAAGATCACCGCGATCGAGTACGACATCGCGCCGGGGTCGGTCGGCGCGTACTACCCGGAAGCTAACGTGCTCGTACCGCTCGACTACATCGCCAATGAAAGCGGCACACCGTCGTACATGTCGGTTCCGGTGCCCTGCCCTAGCTCGTCTTTTGTCTTACGTACTAACGGTCCAACTATTCTCGACGTATCCGATGACCCCCTTCCGTCCCCATTCATACCTCGACACCTTCCC
>NZ_JAAGPB010000528.1:0-5268 GCF_017104585.1 Burkholderia sp. Ac-20392 | reverse complement strand
CGCGCCGTCGAACGCGACGCTGGCGGTCATCCCGAGCCGGATCGCCGGATCGGGCGCGGCGAGCGTGAGCTTCACGCGATACGTGCGGCTTTGCGGATCGGCGGCCGGCGCGATTTCGCGCACTTTCGCGGCGAACTGGCGGCCCGGCAGCGACGGCAGCGTGACATTGGCCGTGTGGCCGGGCGTGAGCGACGCAAGCGCGGCCTCCGGCACGTCGCTGACGACGTCGACGTCGCCGGACCACGCGAGCTGGTAGACGGCCTGGCCGGCCGACACGTTCTGGCCGGTGTCGGCCTGTTCGGCGGTGATGGTGCCCGCGTGATCGGCGACGAGCGTCGCGTAGCGGAGCTGGTTCTTCGCGAGCGCGAGCTGCTGCTGCGCCTGGTCGCGCTGCGCGAGCGCCGACGTGTAGCTGTTCTCGGTCTGCTCGAGCTGGGCGGTCGCGATCAGGTTCTCGCGCGCCTGCGCGCGATCGCGGTCGAGCTGCTGCTTCGCGAACGCGAGGCTGTGCGTCGCGGCATCGAGTTGCGCCTGCGCGCTCGCGGCGTTCTTCTCGACGTCGGACGGGTCGAGCAGCGCGACGACCTGGCCGACCTTGACCGTATCGCCGAGGCGCACCTTGCGCTCGATGATCTTGCCGGCGATGCGGAACGACAGCGGGGTGGCGTAGCGCGGCTGGATTTCGCCGGGGAGCGTGCGGGCGACGGCAGCATCGTCGGCATGGGCGGGCAGCGCGACGACGGGGCGCGGGGCGGGCGGCGCGGATTCTTTCGGATGACAGGCGGCAAGGACAAGCGCGGCGCCGATCAGCAGCGCGGCGCGGGAACCGGAGCGATTCACGAAACCCCCAGATGAGGTGAGAGCGAGAGCGGAACGAAGCCGGCAAGCGCGGCCGGCGCTTGCCCCGAGCGGCGCCGGCAAGGTCGCGCGGACACCATCTTTCAGAAACTGTGGCGAATTCTAATACACACCTGTATCTGAATGCAAAGATGAATCCGAAAGGGAAAGGGTGCTAGACTGCGCGCCATGAAACCACAGCGCTTAACTCGCGAGCAGAGCCGGGACCAGACGCGCGAACGTCTGCTGATTGCCGCACACCGTATTTTTCTGAAGAAAGGCTATGTGGCCGCGAGCGTCGAGGACATCGCGGCGGCGGCCGGCTACACGCGCGGCGCGTTCTATTCGAATTTCCGCAGCAAGTCCGACCTGTTGCTGGAATTGCTGGAGCGCGACCATGCGGAGGTGCAGGCCGACTTCCAGGCGATTTTCGACGGGGGCGGAACGCGCGAGCAGATGGAGTCGATGGCGCTCGCGTATTACCGGACGCTGTTTCAGGACGACGAATATGCGCTGCTGTGGGGCGAGGCGAAGCTGCAGGCCGCGCGCGACGCGAAATTCCGCGTGCGCTTCAACCAGTTCCTGCATGGCAAGCGCCTGCAGATGGCCGAGTTCATCCGGCGCTTCTCCGAGCGCGCGGGCACGCCGCTGCTGCTGCCCGCGGAGACGCTCGCGTTCGGGCTGATGTGCCTGTGTGATGGCGTGCAGTCGTATTACACGGCCGATCCGCAGCACGTGTCGGCCGAGGTGGCCGAATCGGTGCTCGCGGGGTTCTTCGCGCGCGTCGTGCTGGGGCGCGCGCCGGACTGAGCGGGGGTTGGCCCCGAGCCGTGCTCGTGCGGCGGGCGGCGAGGCGCGCGGTCAGCGTTCGCCGGTCATCCGCCGGTACGCATCGAGCAGCGACGTCTTGTAGACGACCCCGGCGAGCGTCGGCTCGGCTTCGCTTTCGATCACCGGCAGGCGTTCGCCCTGGAACGCCATGAAACGTTCGAGCGCGGTGGCAAGCGGCATGTCGGGCGTGAGGAGCGGAAACGGCGTGTGCGCGTAGTGCGCGGCCGTCTTGTCGGTCGTGTCGCGCTTGTCGAGCAGGTCCGACGTAATGTCCTTCAGTGCGACCGCGCCGCGAAAGCGCCCGGCGTCGTCGGTCACGTACAGATACTTCACCGGATATTCGAGAAACACGCGCGTCATGTCGGCGACGCTCGCCGTCAGCGGCACGACCGTCTGAGCGGGCTGGATCAGTTCGCGCATCTGCGTGGTGCGGATCCGGCTGCGTTCCTCGGCATCCTGGTGGTGGTGCAGCGTGATCTCGTACATCGACGTCGTACCGGTCGCGCGCGCGACGAAGTACGCGAATACGCAGGACGCCAGCAGCGGCAGCACGACCTGGTAGCTGAGCGTCATCTCGAAAATCATCAGGATCGCCATCAGCGGCGCCTGCGTGGCGCCCGTCAGGAACGCGCCCATCCCGACGATCGCGTACGCGAAGTACGCCGACGTATGGCCGGGCCACACGGCTTGCATCGCGAGGCCGAACAGCGAGCCGAACACCGCGCCGACGAACAGCGTCGGCGTGAACACCCCGCCGATCGCGCCGGAGCCGACGGTGGCGGAGGTCGCGATCACCTTGAACACGAGCACCGCGACGAGTGCCTGCCAGGTCCACGGCGAATGGAGGATGTGGTTCACCACGCTGTAGCCGTTGCCCCACACGTCCGGCACCCATACCGAGATCACGCCGACGACGAGGCCGCCGAGTGCGAGCCGCACGGGCAGCGGCAGGGGCAGCCGCTTGAAGTGGTTCTTCGACGCATCGAGCAGGTGCAGGAACTGCGGCGCGAGCACGCCGCACAGCGCGCCGAGCACGACGAACAGCAGCACTTCGGGGCCGGTGACGGCCGGAAACACCGGCATCTCGTACGGCGGCCGGTAGCCGGCAAATTCGCGCATCACGATGTTCGCGACGACCGACGAGACGATCATCGGCCCGAGACTTTCCATGGCGATGCCGCCGAGCACGATCTCCGATACGAAGAAGGCGCCGGCGATCGGCGCGTTGTACGCGGACGTAATGCCGGCCGCCGCCCCGCACGCGACCAGCAGGCGCAGGCGCGGCGGGTCGAAGTGCGCGAAGCGGCCGACGAGCGACGCGGCGAGCGCCGCGAGCTGCACCATCGGGCCTTCGCGGCCGATCGAGCCGCCGCTGCCGATCGTCAGCAGCGACGACACGCTGCGCCACAGGCTCTGGCGAACCGGCACGACGCCGTTGCCGAGCGCGACCGATTCCATGTAGTCGGTCTTGCCGGCCTTCTTGTCGCCCCGCATCGCGAGCAGCAGCACGCAGCCGGCGAGGAAGCCGCCCGCGGCCGGCATCCAGAACCGCACGTACCAGGGCAGGCGCTTGGCCATCTGCACGAAGCTGCCGCTTTGCCCGGAGATCAGGTGCTGCATCAGGTCGATGCCTTCGCGGAACGCCATCGTGGCAAAGGCGCCGCCGACGCCGACGATGGCTGACCAGATCAGCATCGTATGGGCGTCCGACAGGCGGAACAGCGTTTGGGCGCGAGTGCGCAGCTTCAGCAGGAACGAGAGCACGGCTGAAAGAGGGCGATGGAAAACGACGCGAAGCATAGCACTGCGCCGCGCCCGCGGGACCATCCCGTCGGGCGCGGCGCGCGAAGTGTCACGGGCGGGCAACTCAGCCAAGCCAGTGCTGTACCGCCCAGGTGATCCCGTAGCCGCCGGCGATCAGCCACACGTACAGGATCAGGCCGGTCATCAGCGCCCGGGGGCCGGCTGCGCGGATCTGCGCGACGCGGGTTTCGATGCCGAGTGCGGTCATGGCCATCGTCAGCGCGAAGGTGTCGAGTACGTTCAGCGTGTGGGTGACGTCGGTGGGCAGCACGTTCAGCGAATTGACGATCACGAAGCCGAGGAAGCCGAGTGCGAACCAGGGTACGGCCACCTTGCGCTTGCCTTGCGCGCCGCCGGCGGTCGCACGTGCCGAGCGGGCCAGCCACCAGCCGAGCACCAGCAGCACCGGCACCAGCAGCATCACGCGGGTCATCTTGACGATCGTCGCGATGTGCGCGACCTGCGGGCTGATGTCGCTCGCCGCGCCGACCACCTGCGCGACCTCGTGGATCGTGCCGCCGAAGAACAGGCCGAGGCCGGCCGGATCGAGGTTCAGCAGCCCGGCGTGATACGCGATCGGGTACAGGAACATCGACAGCGTGCCGAACAGCACGACGCTGCCGACTGCCATCGCGCTCTGGTGCGGCTTCGACTGCAGCGTCGACTCGAACGCGAGCACGGCGGCCGCGCCGCAGATCGCGCTGCCGGCGGCGGTCAGCAGGGCCGAATCGCGGTCGAGCTTCATGATCTTCATGCCGGCCCAGGTGCCGATCACGAGCGTGCTGACGACGACCAGCACCGACACCGTCAGGCCCGGGAGCCCGACTTGCGCGATTTCCTGCAGGCTGACGCGCAACCCGAAGAACGCGACCGCGATGCGCAGCAGCTTGCGTGCGGAGAAGTTGACGCCGGCCGCCCAGCTGGCCGGCATGCCGTCGCGCAGCGCATTGCCGTACAGCGCACCGGCGACGATGCCGACGATCAGCGGCGACAGGCCGAGCCCCGCGATCGCGGGAAGCTGGGACAGGCTCGTGACGGCGGCGGCGAACAGCGCGACGAACAGCACGCCGTTCAACTGGCCGCGCATCGACGGCGCGGCGGGGCTGAGATGGGGAGTCGGAGCAGTGGACATGGAAGCACCGTGATGGAGCGTGTTGCGATGGTGTAATCCTAATTTCGTTATATCGATATGAAAAATTGTGATTTGTGACGTAAACTATCCGGAAAGCCGATAATTTATCCCCATGACCCCGGATCAACTGATAACGTTCGCCGCCGTCGCCGAGCACCTGAACATCAGCCACGCCGCCGTGGCGCTGCATCTGTCGCAGCCGGCCGTGTCGGGCCAGTTGCGGCTGCTGCAGGACGAATTCGGCGAGCCGCTTTACCAGCGCGAAGGCCGCGGCATCCGCCTGACCCCGGTCGGCGAACAGCTCGCGCAGTACGCGAAGGCGCAGCGCGACACCTTCGCGCAGGCGCGCGCGTTTCGCGACGCGGTACGGGGCCTCGAGGCCGGCACGCTGCGCATCGGCGCGAGCACCACGCCCGCGAGCTATCTGTTGCCGTACCTGATCGCGGCGTTCCAGCCGCGCGCGCCGCGCGTGGCGATCCACACGATGAGCGGCAACACGGCCGACGTGGTCGCGGCGCTGCCGTCGCTCGATATCGCGATGATCGAAGGGCCGCCCGGCGAGGCGCTGCCGCCGGGTACGGCGGTGCATGCGTGGCGCGAGGACGAGATCGTGGCGATCGTGCCGACCGGCCATCCGCTGGCCGCGCCCGACTATGCGGCGGGCA
>NZ_JAAGPB010000527.1:0-5276 GCF_017104585.1 Burkholderia sp. Ac-20392 | reverse complement strand
CGCTGCGCGACCAGGTCCTTCGCGACTTCGACGATCAGGATCGCGTTCTTCGCGGACAACCCGATCGTCGCGATCAGCCCCACCTTGAAGTAGATGTCGTTCGGCATCATCCGCAGCGTGACGCCGAGCACCGCGCCGATCACGCCGAGCGGCACGACCAGCATCACCGCGAACGGAATCGACCAGCTCTCGTAGAGCGCCGCGAGCGCGAGGAACACGACGAGCACCGACAGCGCGAACAGCATCGGCGCCTGCGCACCCGACAGCCGCTCCTCGAACGACTGCCCCGACCACGAGAAGCCCGTGCCGGCCGGCAGTTTCCCGGCGAGCCGCTCGATCGCGGTCATCGCCTCGCCGCTGCTGTGGCCTTCCGCGGCCGAGCCGTTGATCGTGAACGACGGAAAGCCGTTGTAGCGCGTGAGCTGCGGCGGCCCGAGCGTCCAGTGCAGCGTGGTGAACGCCGCGAGCGGCACCATCTCGCCGCGCGTGTTGCGCACGCGCAGCTTCTTCACGTCGTCCGGATCGAGCCGGTGCAGCCCGTCGGCCTGCACGATCACGCGCCGCACCTGCGTGCCGTGCATGAAGTCGCCGATATAGTCGGAGCCGAACATCACCGCGAGCGTCGTGTTGATCTCGTCCATCGACACGCCGAGCGCGGACGCCTTCGCGCGATCGATGTCGAGCTTCAGTTGCGGCGCGTCCTGCGTGCCGGCGAACATCAAGTCGGTCAGCGCCGGATCCTTGCGGCCCGTCTCCAGCAACTTCTCGCGCGCGGCGCTGAACGTCGCGTAGTCGAGCCCGCCGCGGTTCTGCAGCCGGAAGTCGAAGCCGCTCGTCGAGCCGAGATCAGGCAGCGCCGGCGAGTTCATCGCGAACACCGTCGTGTTCGGCGTGCTCGCGAAGCGCTCGTTGATACGCGCGACGATCGCCTGCACGTGCGCTTCTTCGCTCTTGCGCTCCTTCCAGTTCTTCAGCGTGACGAAGATCATCCCGCCGTTCGGCCCTTCGCCGTACAGGTTGAAGCCGCCGAGCGCATACGTGAACGCGGTCGGCTCGTCGCGACGGATGGTCGACTCGACTTCCCGCACGCTCTGCATCGTTTCCGCGAGCGGCGTGCCCTGCGGCCGGATCACCATCACCATGAAGTTGCCCTGGTCCTCGTCCGGCAGGAACGCGGTCGGCAGTTGCGTGAGCATCAACCCCGCAGCACCGGTCAGCGCACCGTATACGACGAGCCAGCGCACCGGCTTCTTCAGCATCTTGCCGACGCGCGTCGCATAGCGCTCAGTCGAGCGCGCGACGAAGCGGTTGAACCAGCCGAAGAAGCCGCGCTTCTCGTGATGGTCGCCAGACACGGGCTTGAGCAGCGTCGCGCACAGTGCGGGCGTCAGCGACAGCGCGAGGAAGGCCGAGAAGCCGATCGACACCGCGAGCGACAGCGCGAACTGCCGGTAGATGTTGCCCACCGCGCCGCCGAAGAACGCCATCGGCAGGAACACCGACGTCAGCACCACGGTGATCCCTATGATCGCGCCGCTGATCTGCTTCATCGCCTTGACGGTCGCGTCGTAAGGCCCCAGCCCCTCCTCGACCATCAGCCGCTCGACGTTCTCGACCACGACGATCGCATCGTCGACGAGAATGCCGATCGCGAGCACCATCCCGAACATCGTCAGCACGTTGATCGAGAAGCCTGCCGCATACATCACGCCGAACGTGCCCGCGAGCGCGACCGGCACGACGAGCGTCGGGATCAGCGTCGCGCGCAGGTTCTGCATGAACAGGAACATCACGAGGAACACGAGCACGCCGGCCTCGATCAGCGTCGTGACGACCTTGTTCATCGACACGCGCACGAACGACGACGTCTCGAACGGGATCTGGTACTTCACGCCCGGCGGGAAATACGCGGACAGCTCGTCCATCGTCGCGCGCACGCGCTTCTCGGTGGAGACCGCGTTCGAGCCCGGCGCGAGCTTGATGCCCATCCCGGTCGCGACCTTGCCGTTCACGTACGACGGGTAGTTGTAGTCGTTGCCGCCGAACTCGATGCGCGCGACATCGCGCAGGAACAGCGCGGAGCCATCGGCCTGCGTGCGCAGCGCGATCGCGCCGAAGTCGGCCGGCGTCTTCAGCGGCGCATCGGCGAACACGGTCGCCGCGATCGGCGCGCTGGCCGGCACCGCGGTACGGCCGATGTCGCCGATCGTCACGCGCGCGTTGTGCGCGCGCACCGCCGACGCGATGTCCGACGCGGTGAGGCCTTGCCCGGCTATCTTCACCGGGTCGGGCCAGATCCGCATCGCATATTCGGCGCCCCAGAACTGCACCTTGCCGACACCCTCGACGCGACGCAGCGCCTGCACGACGTTCGCCGACGCATATTCGCCGAGCTGCACGGCGGTCATCCGCCCGTCGTCGGACGTCAGCGACACCACGAGCTGGATGTTGTCGGCGGCCTTCTCGACCTGGATGCCGTCGCGCCGCACGGGTTCGGGCAATCGCGCCTCGACCGTCTTCAGCCGGTTCTGCACTTCGACGGCCGCGAGATCGGCGTTCACGCCCTGCTTGAACGTCAGGTACAGCGACGCCATCCCGGCGCTGCTGGTGGCCGACGTATACATCAGCCCCGGCGCACCGTTCATTTCGCGCTCGATCAGCGCGGTCACCGACTCCTCGACGACCTGCGCGGACGCGCCCGGGTACGTCGCATAGATGCTGACGACGGGCGGCGCGATGTCCGGGTACTGCGCAACGGGCAGCGCGCGGATCGCGAATGCGCCGCCCAGCATGATGAAGATTGCGATCACCCACGCGAAGACGGGGCGATCGATGAAGAAACGTGCCATGGTGGTGTGGTGTTAACCAGTCAGGTTTGACGGGCGGCCGCCTGCGAAGCAGCCGCTGCCGGCGCTGCCTTCGACGGCGGCGCCTGCTCGACGGGCTTGACGGCCGTATCGGGCCCGAACTGCGCGGCGTTGTCGACGATCACGCGCTCGCCGCCCGCGAGGCCGCGCGTGATGCGCCAGTCATGGCCGCTCATCTGGTCGGCTGCGACCTCGACGTCCTTGACCTTGCCGTTCGTGCCGACGACCCGCACCGACGTGCGGTCGGCCGTGCGCAGCAGCGCATCGCGTGGCACGAGGATCGCCCGCTGGTCGACCGCCGTGTCCAGCGCGATTCGCACATAGGCACCCGGCAACAGCTCGCGCTCCGGATTCGGGAACAGTGCGCGCATCGCGACGGTGTCGGTGGTCGGGTCGACCGCGAGATCGCTGAACAGCAGCTTGCCCTTCAGCGGATAGGCGGTGCCGTCGGCGCGCAGCAGCGTCACCGCGATGTCGTGCTGCGCGATGCCCGTCGCACGCCCGCTCTTCACCGCGCGGCGCAGCGCATCGACGTCGGCGGCCGGCTGCGAGAAGTTCACGTAAATCGGATCGAGCTGCTCGACGGTCGTGAGCGGCGTCGCCTCGTTCTGGCCGACCAGCGCGCCTTCGGTCACGAGCGCGCGCCGTGCGCGGCCCGCGATCGGCGCGGTGACGGTCGCATAGTCGAGCTGCAACTGTGCCCGCGCGAGTTCCGCCTTCGCGGACGCGACGTCGGCCTTCGCCTGCGTGTCGTCGGCAACGGCCTCGGTATGGTCGCGCTCGCTCACCGCGCGATCGCGCACGAGATCGTCGTAACGGCGACGCTTGTCGCTCGCCGCGAGTGCGGCGGCCTGCGCCTTCGCGAGCGCACCCTGCGCGGCGTCGCGCGCGGCCTTCAGTGGTGCGGGGTCGATGCGGAACAGCACCGCGCCCTGCTTCACTTCCTGGCCTTCCTCGTAGGTGCGCGCGGTCACGATGCCCGCGACCCGCGCGCGGACTTCCGCCTGCCGGTAAGCATCGAGCCGGCCCGGCAATTCGACGGTCATCGGCACGGCCGTCGGGCGCACCGTCACGACCGTTGCCTGTTTCGCGGCCTCCGGCGCGGCGTCCTTGTCGCCCTTTCCACATCCGGCCAGGGCCAGCACGGCCGCCAGCGCGAACGGTGCCAGTCGGTGGCGCAACAGGGAGCGATTGTTATTCATGTGTGACCTCGGATCGTTCGCCACCGATAAAATGCGGCGGCTCAGGGTGGCCGATTATAATCAGTCACGACTGATTAAATACACGCCACTTCAATCTGACCGTCACACTGTCTCAATAAAACGACAGCGAACTGTAAGGAATTTCAGGACATGGCCCGCAAGACCCGCGAAGAATCGCTCGCCATCAAGCACCGGATCCTCGACGCCGCCGAACTTGTGCTGCTCGAGAAAGGCGTGGCGCAAACCGCGATGGCGGATCTCGCCGAGGCCGCCGGGATGTCTCGGGGCGCCGTCTACGGCCATTACCGCAACAAGATGGAAGTGTGTCTCGCGATGTGCGACCGCGCGTTCGCGCGCACGTCGGAGGGCTTCGACGCGGGCGAAGGACTGCCCCCGCTCGCCACGCTGCGGCGCGCCGCGTCGCACTATCTGCAGGAATGCGGCGAGCCGGGCCCGATGCAGCGCGTGCTCGTGATCCTCTATACGAAGTGCGAGCAGAGCGAGGAAAACGGCGAGTTGCAGCGGCGCCGCATGCTGCTCGAGTTGCAGATGCTGCGGATCACGAAGGCGCTGCTGCGCCGCGCGATCGCGGCCGGCGAAGTCGCCGCCGATCTCGACGTGCACCTGGCCGCCGTCTATCTCGTGTCGCTGCTCGAAGGCGTGTTCGCGTCGATGATCTGGACCAACCGGCTGCGCGGCAACCTGTGGAACGACGCCGAAGCCATGCTCGATGCCGGCTTCGACACCGTGCGCATGTCCACCGCGCTGCGCATCCGCGCGCACAAATTGCCGGACTGATTGAATTTGTCGTAATAAATGCTGATTTAACCCGATTTACCGCACTGCGAAACGAATGAGCTGACCCCCTTTAAAATTTTTAACGTTTCGCGGAACATCGGTAGACTGACGCTGTCATCTTTCTTTAGCGTCTTCGTGATAACCGGGTACGACCCGGTATGCACGCCGCCGTTCGAAGCGGGCCCGCCCCGCGCGTTGGGTCGAACGGAAACGACACGGGCCCCTGGCGGGGCCTGTTTTGTTGCACGCCCGCCGCCCGCCCCGTCGCTGCCCGACGGCTGTGCCGCCGGTGGCCCCTGCCCACACCCCTTTGAACCGCTTTCCTGGATGTGGACACCTTGGTCAAGTCTGCCGCTACCCCTGATGCTTTCGCGCCCGGCCGCGCGCAGCGCATTGCGCGCGCGCTCGA
>NZ_JAAGPB010000049.1:0-31421 GCF_017104585.1 Burkholderia sp. Ac-20392 | reverse complement strand
CGCGGCGTAATCACGCGTGGCAGCGGGCGGGATGCTCGAATGATCGACGATGCGCTGCAGGCGACGCGCAGCGGCGTCGCCGGAGAGCAGCCCGTGCTCGCCGAACACGACGTCGCCCACCGCACGGCCGTCGAGCACGCACACGAAGACCGTATCGACGCGCTCCGCCAGTTCGCGCGGCGTGCCGACCACCTGCGCGCCGTCCTTCACGAGCGCCTCGGCCTTGTCGCGCGAGCGATTCCACACGCTGACCCGATGCCCGGCCGCCAGCAAATGCCGAATCATCGGCGCGCCCATCAATCCCGGTCCGCAAAATCCGACTTCCACGATGTTCCTCGTCTCCGATATGGGTTGAACTTGCCGCCCATCATACCTATCACTCAAGAAGCCGGGCACGCGCGGCGGCGCTTCGGGACCACGGCTTGCACCGGCCATCCATACCGATATCCCAGGGAGCGCATCATGAGCGACCACGTGTACAAGATGATCGAGCTGACCGGTTCGTCGAAGCAATCGAGCGACGACGCCATCCGCAACGCGATCTCGAAAGCCGGCAAGACGCTGCACAACCTGCACTGGTTCCAGGTGACCGAAACGCGCGGCCACATCGAAGGCGACCAGGTCGTGCACTGGCAGGTCACGCTGAAGGTCGGCATGCGCATCGACGACTGACGCGCCCGTCGCATCACACGCCGCGCCGCGATCCGGATCCGCGCAACGCGCGTCCGCGCGGCGCCGCGCGCTTCACATCACCTCCGTTCGGGCCCCTTGTCGCGACCCGGCCGGCGGGTGTCTGCGGGTATCCATCTCTTGACGCTGGCCCAGCTTCATATTAAAAACGATATACCCCCATGCCCCCTCGATCAGCCCAGACATATAAAACGGAGATATCATGAGTCAGCAACGCGAGGCGATCGACACGTACCTCTTGCGCGTCTTGCACACCTTGTTGATGGAGCGCAGCGTCACGCGCGCGGCCGTCAAACTGAACCAGTCGCAACCGGCGATCAGCGCCGCACTGCGGCGCCTGCGCGACATCACCGGCGATCCGCTGCTGGTGCGCGGCAAATCCGGCATGGTGCCGACCGAATACGGGCTGCGCCTGCTCGAGCCCGTGCAGAACGCGCTGCGTGAAATCGAGCGCATCAAGTTCCAGCAGCACAACTTCGACCCGGCCACGTCGATCCGCTGCTACCGGATCGGCTGCCCCGACTACCTGAACGTGCTGTTCGTGCCGACCGTCGTCGAACGCTTCCGCCAGGCCGCGCCGAACGCGACGCTCGAGTTCCATTCGCTCGGCCCGGCGTTCGACTACGAGCTCGCACTGGAGGATGGCAAGCTCGACATCGTCGTCGGCAACTGGCCCGAACCGCCGGAGCAGCTGCACCTGTCGAACCTGTTCGTCGACGAAATCGTCTGCCTGATGAGCAACACGCACCCGTTCGCGAAGCGCGGCGGGCTCACGCTCGACCAGTACCTGAACGCACCGCATCTCGCGCCGACGCCGTACTCGGTCGGCCAGCGCGGCGCGATCGACGTGCATCTCGCACGCGAACGGCTCAAGCGCCACGTGGTCGTCACGCTGCCGTACTTCAACCTCGCACCGTACGTGCTCGTGAAGTCCGACCTGATCTTCACGACGACGCGCCTGTTCGCCGATCACTACGCGAAGTTCCTGCCGCTGTCGGTCGTGCCGGCGCCGCTCGACTTCCCGCCGATGCAGTACTACCAGCTGTGGCACGAGCGCTGCCACTACTCCGACGAAGTGCGCTGGCTGCGCGGCCTCGTCGCCGAAGCCACCCGCACGCTGATCGAGCCGTAACGGCACGCGCCGCCCGCGCCGTTCCGGCGCGGCGTGGCGACAGCTGGCGGCATGCCCGGCGGCAACGCAGCCGCCGGAGGGCGCCAGCCTTCCTTCAGCGCGACGCCTCGACCAGTGCCTGCGCGAGCGCGTTGTGACGCGCGATGACGGGCGGCAGGTCGAGCGTCGCCAGACGCCCTTCCCGCACCACCACCTTCCCGTTCACCACCGTGTACGCCGTCTGCGACGGTGCGCAGAACACGAGCGCCGCGACCGGATCGTGCAGCGCGCCCGCGAACAGCGGCTGGCGCAGGTCGAATGCGGCGAAGTCCGCGGCCATGCCCGGCTTCAGCGCGCCGATATCGTCACGGTTCAGCACCTTCGCACCGCCGAGCGTCGCGATTTCGAGCGCTTCACGCGCGGTCATCGCATCGGGCCCGAAACCGACCCGCTGCAGCAGCAGCGCCTGCCGCACTTCCGCCACCATCTGCGCGCCGTCGTTCGATGCGGAGCCGTCGACGCCGAGGCCGACCGGCACGCCCGCGAGACGCATCTTCTTCACCGGCGCGATACCCGACGCGAGCCGCATGTTCGAGCACGGACAGTGCGCGACGCCCGTACCGGTGCGCGCGAACAGGCTGATGCCCGCATCGTCGAGCTGCACGCAGTGCGCATGCCACACGTCGTGGCCGACCCAACCGAGATCTTCCGCATATTCGGCGGGCGTCATCCCGAACTTCTCGCGGCTGTACGCGATGTCGTTGACGTTCTCCGCGAGGTGCGTGTGCAGCGACACGCCGTATTCGCGCGCGAGCACGGCCGCGTCGCGCATCAGGTCGCGGCTCACCGAGAACGGCGAGCACGGCGCGACGACCACGCGCAGCATCGCGTAGCGGCCTTCGTCGTGATAGGTCTCGATCAGGCGCTGCGTGTCGCGCAGGATATCGGGCTCACGCTCGACGACGGAATCGGGCGGCAGCCCGCCGTCGCGCTGGCCGACGCTCATCGCGCCGCGGCTCGCGTGAAAACGCATGCCGATCCGCTGCGCCGCGCCGATGCTGTCGTCGAGGCGGCTGCCGTTCGGGTAGATGTACAGATGATCGCTCGACGTCGTGCAGCCCGACTGCAGCAGCTCGGCCATCGCGGTGAGCGTCGACACCTCGATCATCTCGGGCGTCAGGTGCGCCCAGATCTTGTACAGGTTCGTGAGCCAGCCGAACAGCTCGGCGTTCTGCGCCGCGGGCACCGCGCGCGTCAGGCTCTGGTACATGTGGTGGTGCGTGTTCACCAGCCCCGGGATCACGAGGTGGCCGCGCAGGTCGAGCACTTCGTCGGCCGTATCGGGCAGCTCGGCGGTCGGGCCGACCGCGACGATCCGGTTGTCTTCGATGTAGAGCCCCGCGTCGCGCAACTCGCGGCGCGTGTCGTCCATGGTCACGAGCACGTCGGCGTGCTTGACCAGCAGGGTTTTCGGGCGGGATGAGGAGGGGTTCGGCGCGCGTGCGCCAGCGTGCTGCTCGAGGTTCATGCGTTCTCCGCGTCGGTCTGCCCCCAGGGGCTGTCCTGGAGGCTGTCACACAGCCGTTCGAACGCTGAATCGCGGCACTCTCCGGTGCCCGCGTCCGTTCGAACGCCCTGGCCCGGTTACCCGGCGTGCTCGCCGTCTTCGGGGTACGCGCGGGCCGTCAGGCCGACGCGCACGGCGGGAGGATCGCCCAAGCGCGCGCCGCACACAATGCGCGATCCGGAATACCGCGTTTCACGGTTTCGATATGGTACGCCGCGCAACGCCCCGCCGGAGGCCCGAAACGCCCGCCGGAAGCGGTATCCGGCGTGCCGTCGACAGCCGCTCATGCGCGGCGCATTATCTTTGATATCGCGCCCGTATTTGCGCGGGGAACCTTTTTACAATGCCTGCACGGCGCTCGCTTCAATCTCGCCGACGGGTATGTAGCCACGTGACGTGGAGCCTCGATCCGCCGCACAGTCAATGGATCGAGTCGCCGCCGAACCTCGCATTCACACAAGGACAATTGCGAATGGGAAAGCTCACTACCCACGTACTCGATACGGCGCACGGCCGTCCCGGCGCTGCAATCAAGGTGGACCTCTACGCGCTGGACGGCGAATCGCGCCGCGCGATCAAGACCGTGCTGACCAATAGCGACGGCCGCTGCGACGAACCTCTGCTCGAAGGCGCCGCGCTCGCCGCCGGCGAATACGAACTCGTGTTCCATGCCGGCGACTACTTCGCGTCGCTCGGCGTGAAGGTGCCCGAACCCCGTTTCGTCGATCGCGTCGTGCTCCGCTTCGGCATCGCCGACACCGGCTCGCACTACCACGTGCCGCTGCTCGTGTCGCCGTGGTCGTACAGCACCTATCGCGGCAGCTGACATACGCATCAGCGCCCACATCAAGACAAAATCTGAGTCTGGAGGAGTTTCATGGAAGGCTTCATCACCGACTGGCTGAACCTCGCGCTGCGATGGCTGCACGTCATCGTCGCCATTGCGTGGATCGGCGAGTCGTTCTATTTCGTCGCGCTCGACAACAGCCTGAAACCGCCGACCGACCCGAACCAGCGCAAGCGCGGTGTGTTCGGCGAGCTGTGGCACGTCCACGGTGGCGGTTTCTACAACATGCAGAAGTACACGGTCGCTCCGCCGGAAATGCCGGATGACCTGCACTGGTCGAAGTGGCCGTCGTACACGACCTGGCTGTCGGGCTTCTCGCTGTTCTTCGTGCTGTACCTGCTCGCGCCGAACACGTACCTGATCGACAAGAGCGTGCTCGACATGGGCCCGGTGGTCGCCGTCGCTTCCGCACTCGGCTTCCTCGCGGCCGGCTGGATCGTCTACGACTCGCTGTGCCGCATCCTCGGCACCAACGACCGCGTGCTCGGCATCTGCGTCGGCATCTACGTGGTCGCCGCCGCCTACCTCGCGTGCCACATCTTCGCGGGTCGTGCCGCCTACCTGATCGTCGGTGCGATGCTCGCGACGATCATGTCGGCGAACGTGTTCTTCGTGATCATCCCCGGCCAGCGCAAGATGGTCGACAAGATGCTCAAGGGCGAGGAGCCGAACCCGATCTACGGCAAGCGCGGCAAGCAGCGCTCGGTGCACAACACGTACTTCACGCTGCCGGTCGTGTTCGCGATGCTGTCGAACCACTACGCGATGACCTACACGAACAAGTTCAACTGGGTCGTGCTCGTGATGATCATGCTGGCCGGCGCGCTGATCCGCCAGTTCTTCGTGATGCGTCACCGCGGCAAGCAGCTGTGGTACCTGCCGATCGGCGGCGTCGCACTGCTGTCGGCCGCGCTGGTCTGGACGATGCCGAAGCCGGTCGCACCGGAAGCGCAGGCCGCGAACGCACCGAAGGTCGTGATCAACGACATCATGCCGATCCTGCAGCAGCGCTGCGTCGAGTGCCACTCGGCGAAGCCGACGCTGATGGGCAGCGCGCCCGCAGGCGTGATGTTCGACACGCCGGACGAAGTGTCGAAGAACGCACAGCGTATCTACGAACAGGCCGTGCGCCTGAAGGCGATGCCGATCGGCAACGTCACGCACATGACCGACGACGAGCGCACGAAGCTCGCCGCCTGGTTCGAGGGTGGCGCGAACAAGTAAGCCGCCGTGCGCCGGGATCGCTTTCCGGCGTAATCCTTTCCGTTCGCGGGCCCGGTGACGGGCCCGTTTTTTTTGCGTGCCCCGGACGCCCTTCGCGTATCAGCCGCGCATCGCGTCGCGCTGGAGCGCGACAAGTGCATCGAGTGCGCGCGCGCCGTCGTCGAACGGCACGAAGATGTGATCGTGACAGGCCGCCGCCATCACGTTGCAGCTGATGCCGGCCGCGCCGAGTGCGCGTGCGAACGCCGCCGTGAGGCCGACAGCCGCGAGGTCGGAATGCACGGTCAGCGTGATCCAGGCGGCGCGAAACAATACGGGCCAGCCACGGCGCGCGGCCGCCTCCTCTTCGACCACGACCGTCAGTCCTTCCGCCTCGCGGAATGTCGCAATCACTTCGGATAACGATACGTTGGCGTCGGTCGGCAGCGACACGAATGCGAACGCGCCCGGATGCAGTTCGGGCTGCATCGTGCTCAGCAGGATCGCGAGGTTGCTTTCAGGTTGGCTCATCGAAGGAACACGCCCGGAACCGGGCATCGTGCTGTGGAGATGCGGGCACGATAGCACGCGCCACCGGCACCGCTACGCGCGCATCGCCGCGACTTCGTCCGCGAGCCAGGCGCGCAAGGCGACGATGCGCGGATCGTCCTGCGTGTGCGTCGGATACACGACGTGATACGCAAGGCCGGGCGCCACCTCGACATTCACGTCGAACAACTGCACGATGCGCCCTTCCGAAAGATCGCGCGCAATCATGTGCGGCTCCGCCAGACCGACCGCCGTACCGTCCGTCACGGCCTGCACGACGTGGCTCGAATCCGGAAACGCGACGCACCGGCTGTCGTCGAAACCGTCGACGCCGGCCGCGGCCATCCACGCCGACCAGCGCGGCCAGGTCACACCGTCGACTTCACAGTCCGCGTGGCAAAGCGTGTGGCGCAGCAGGTCGCGCGGCTTGCGCAACGGTGGCCCTGAGGACAACAGCGCCGGGCTGCAGACCGCAACGACCGACGTATCGAACAGGCGCTGCGCGCACGCGTCGCGATAACGCCCGGTGCCGAAGCGGATCGCCACATCGACATCGTCGTCATCGAAGTCGCGCAACCGGTCGGTGATGTCGAACGACAGCTCGAACGCCGGATGCGCAGCCCTGAAACGCGGCAGGCGCGGCAGCAGCCAGTGCGTCGCGAAGCGCGCGCCGACCGACACGCGCAGCTCCGTCTGCTCCCGCGCGATGCGCCGTGCCCGGGCGGTCGCGCGCTGCATCCCCGCCAGCGCTTCGGCGGCCGCAGCAGCCAGCACGACACCGGCCGGCGTCAGCCGGATGCTGCGGCTCGTGCGGACGAACAGGTCCATGTCGAGCTGCGCCTCGATTTCCTTGATCTGGTGACTGACAGCCGCCGGCGTCAGTCCGACCTCGTCGGCCGCCCGCGAGAAATTCAGGTGCCGCGCCGCCGCATCGAACGTCCTCAGCGCGCGCGTACCGGGCCACATGCGTTCCATCGATCTTCAAACCGGATTTGATGACCGTTCCAAAATTACTCGTTTTTCAAGACACCATCAATCGGCAAACAATAGACTTTCTTGAAGATGCCGCGAGCCGCCCGGCCCGCCTCGCCTCGCGGCCGAACCCGGAGATCCATCGATGACCGCTACCCCGTTCCCGTCCGTCGCCCAGCTCAACGGCGTCACCGCTACGCCGGACGCGCTCGCCGCGCTCGCGTTCGCGGGCCATGCGCATTTCACCGCGATGCAGGTACGCGACGGCCACGTGCGCGGCCTCGACCTGCATCTCGCGCGGCTGCGCGATGGGTCGAACACGCTGTTCGGCCAGGCACTGCCCGACAACCGGATTCGCACGCTCCTGCGCGCAGCGCTCGATCGTGCGCCGCCGGCGCTGTCGCTGACGGCGACCGTGCATGCGTCGACGGGCGAATTCGTCGCGCCGCGTGACGACGAAACGCTCGACGTGCTGGTCCGCACCGCCGCGCCGTCGTCAGGGCCCGCGGGCCCGCTCGATCTCGCGCTGTTCGAACACGAGCGCGTGCTACCGGACATCAAGCACGTCGGCGAAGTCGCGAAGACGCACTTCCTGCGCCGCGCGATCGCGCAGCGTTTCGACGATGCGGCCTTCATCGATCGCCATGGGCGCATCAGCGAAGGCTCGATCTGGAATCTTGCGTTCTGGACCGGCGACGCGGTCGTGTGGCCGGTGGCCGGCATGCTCGGCGGCGTCACGATGCGTATCGTGCGCCGGCAACTGGCGCGCCTGGGCGTCGCGCAGCACGATCGCGAACTGACGCCGGCCGACCTGTCGTCGATGGCCGGCGCCGTCGTGATGAATTCGTGGACGCCCGGGATCGCCGTGCGCCGGTTCGGCACGGCGACGCTGCCGGACGCATCGTCGTTCGTCGCGCTGCTGCATCGCGCGTACGAACAGGAGCCGCCGGTCGCACCGTGACGCGCAACGCCACGGACCGCGGGCGCCCTGCTCACCCTTCAACCGTCTCCGGCAACCGCGCGACCACCTTGATCTCGAACTGGAACCCATACAGCCAGGTCACGCCGACGGCGGTCAGCGTCGGATGCGGCGCATCGCCCCAGTATTCGGGGACGATCTCCCAGATCCGCTCGAACGTCGCCTCGGGATCGACGAGGAACACCGTCACGTCGACGACGTCGTCGAACGTGCAGCCGGCTGCGCGCAGCACCGCAGTCAGGTTGTCGAACGCGCGGCGGACCTGCGCGCCCAGTTCCGGTTCGGGCGAGCCGTCCTCGCGGCTGCCGACCTGCCCGGATACGAACAGGAAGCCGTTCGAGCGCACTGCCGGCGAATAGCGGTTGCGGTCGTACAGTGCCTGGCGACCGGGCGGAAAAACCACGCTACGCTTTACCATCCCTTACCTCCTTCGGTTTGTGGGGCGAATCCGCCCCGGCATCAACGATGAAGGCACTTTAAGGACCGTTGCCCGGCGAATAAACCGGCAACCCTGTCCAACACTGTTTGCACGCACCAAACAATATCCGACCGACGCGGAGCCCTGACCCGATGGATCGATTCGACGCAATGCAGGCGTTCGCCCGCGTAGTGGAAGCCGGCAGTTTCACGAAGGCGGCCGAGACGCTGCACATGAGCCGCACCATCGTCACGCAGCTCGTACAACAGCTCGAAGCTCGGCTGCGCGTAAAGCTGTTCAACCGCACGACGCGCAAGGTCGTCGTCACCGCGGACGGCGCCGCGTACTACGATCGCGTCGTGCGGCTGCTGGCCGACATGGACGATGCCGAAACGAGCCTGTCTGCCGCCTCCGCGTCGCCCCGGGGGCGGCTGCGCGTGGACGTGCCGAGCCCGTTCGCGCGCCTGATCCTGATCCCCGCGCTACCCGCGTTCCACGCGTGCCATCCGGACATCCAGCTCGACATGGGCGTAAGCGATCGCGTGGTGGACGTGATCGGCGAGAACGTCGACTGCGTCGTGCGCGGCGGCGAGCCGACCGACCGCGCACTGGTCGCGCGTCACGTCGGCGACCTGCGGCTCGGCGTGTATGCGTCACCGGCCTATCTCGCACGCGCCGGCATGCCGACGCATCCGGACGAGCTGGAGGACACCCATCACCGGATCGTCGGCTTTCTATGGGCGCGCACCGGCAAGGCGTTGCCGTTTGCAATGACATGCGACGGCGAGCAGGTCACCGTGCGCGGACGCTACGTGCTCGCGGTCGACGACGGCAATGCGTACCTCGAGGCCGGCCTCGCCGGGTTGGGCATTCTGTGGCTGCCCGACTACATGGCCGCCCGGCATCGCACCCGTGGCGAACTGGTGCCGCTGTTCGAGCAATGGCAGCTCGAACCGATGCCGATGTACGTTGCGTTCCCGCCGAACCGGCACGTCAGCGCAAAGCTGCGTGTGTTCATCGACTGGGTCGCCGAGCTGACGGCGCAGCATGCGCCGGTCACGAACCGGCGGCGCCGCGTCGGCAGCTCGCGCGACACGCGCAAGACTGCCGCGACCTGAACCACGCCGAATCGACCGCGCATAAAAAAACCCGCGCATGATGCGCGGGTTTCGTCAGGCGCTGGCAGAAACGCCGGCGACTCAGGCCGTCAGCGCGTGCAGTGCCTCGTCGGTGAGCCACAGCGATTCCTGCAGGTCCTGCTCGTTCAGGTTCAGGCCATCGCCGCCGCGATCGACGACGATGAAGTCGCTGACGCCGCCGAGCGCGATCAGCGGGTGATGCCACACGCCCTTCGCATAGTTGACGCCCTGCCACCCGCTCGTCACGAACGCGCGGATGTTCGCCGGATCGAGATCGCCCGCGGGCGCCACGACGACGAGATACGGCTGGTCGTTCAGCGGCACGAAGGCCTGGCTGCCGAGCGGGTGCCGCTCCAGCATCTTCACTTCGAACGGCAGCGTGCGCGGCTGGCCGCGGAACAGGTTGACGAGCGTGCGGCCGTCTTCATCGGTCACGTCGACTTTCGCGAGATCGTGAAAGCGGATCGTGGTGCCGAGGTTGATCGGGATCTGCTTCGCGCCTTCCGTTTCGATCACGTCGCCGAACGGCGCGAACGCTTCCTTGGTCAGCGGTTCGATGGCAAGCGTATTCATTTGTCGAGCGTCCCCCACAGACGCAGGCGCGACACGCCGCCGTCCGGAATGATGTTCAGTCGCACGTGCGTGACGGGGCCGAGCGATGCGATGTCCTGTTCGAAGTAGTGCTGCTTGTCCATCTGCAGCTTCTGTTCGCCGAGCAGCACGGGCCAGAACATCGACTGCGTGATCAGCGAGCTGTCGGTGCCGCCCGATACGTACGCGGCCTGGATCGAGCAGCGGTCCGGGTAGTTGCCCTTGAAGAACGCGGTATCGACTTCGATCTTGCGGATCACGCCAGGCTGCGCGAGCGCGATGATCGCCCAGTCGTTGCCCGGTTCGCGGCGGCGGCGGGTTTCCCAGCCATCGCCCATGTTCACGCCGCGGCCCGGCAGCAGCAGGTTCGACGCGACGCCGAAGTGCTGGTTGTTCGCGGCCACCACGTAACCGCCGTTTTCCATCGCCGCGAGATCGAACTGCTCGGTCGCGCTCGCGCCGGCCCAGTCGAGCTGCGGCTGGCCGTACACGCGCAGGCGTGCAATGCCGCCGTCCGGGTAGATGTTCACGCGCAGGTGCGTGAAGGCGCGCGCATCGCTCGCTTCGACGTAGTGATGGCTGTTGCCCTGCAGCGTCGTCGACGGCACGATCTCGACCCACTCGGTCGCATGCGTCGGCGCGCCGTCGGCCACGAACGCGGCCTCGATCGACGCGGCCGGCGGGAAGTTGCCGGTGAAGTGGCTCGTATCGATGTCGAAGCCCTTGATCACGCCCGGGCGCGCAAGCTTGACGATGCACCAGTCGTAGCCCGTCGTGCGCTTGCGGCGCGTTTCCCAGCCGTCCATCCACTTGCCGTGGTCGTCGTACTTGCCGGGGATGAAGACGGCCGGCTCGGGGTTCAGCATCCGATCCTTCGGCGCGAAGAAATCGTCGCTGGCTTCGAGCGCCTGCGCACCGAGACGCGGGTCGGCAAGATTCACGTAGCGCCGCGTGAAGTCGGGTGCGTTGGGATCGAGAAGCGGAACAGCCATGATGTTTCCTTGTTTCAGTGATGCGATCAGGCCGCTGCGACGCAGCAGGCCGTATTGCGGTGTCAGGCGTCGATCAGGTCGTCGAGGCGGAAGCGCGCGATCCGGTAGATCTGGTCGAGGCTCGCCCGCAGTTCCTCGGTGCGCGAATGATTCACGCGCGACTCGAAGTTCGCGATGATGCCGTGCCGGTCATAGCCGCGCACCGCGAGGATGAACGGGAAACCGAACTTCTCGCGATACGTGCGGTTCAGCGTCAGCAGCTTGTCGAACTCTTCCTGCGTGCACTGGTCGAGGCCCGCGCCGCTCTGCTCGCGCGTCGACTCGGCGGTCAGCTCGCCGCGCACGGCAGCCTTGCCGGCCAGCTCCGGGTGAGCGTTGATCAGTGCGAGCTGGCGCACTTCGCCGCCGGTTTCCACCGCACCCGACATCGTCTTGTGCAGTGCGTCGATGCTCGCGAACGGCCGCTCGCCCGCGGCGACTTCGGCCACCCACGGCGAATGTTCGAAAATCCCCGACAACGCCGCGACAAATGCGCTCGGCGCCATCGTGTTCAGTTGTTCCAACGTGTAGCGCATCGCCTTCATGCTTTCCCTTCGTTTCGATGATTGGGCTGATACGGATGATGTTCACGCCAGTGACGCGCGATATCGACACGGCGCGTCACCCATACGCGATCGTGCTTCTCGATGTGATCGAGGAAACGCTGCAGCCCGCGGAACCGGCCCGGCCGGCCGAGCAACCGGCAGTGCATGCCGATCGACAGCATCTTCGGCGCTTCGTCGCCCTCCGCGTACAGCACGTCGAATGCGTCGCGCAGGTAGTCGAAGAAGTGATCGCCGGTGTTGAAGCCCTGCGGCGTCGCAAAGCGCATGTCGTTCGTGTCGAGCGTGTACGGCACGATCAGCTGCGGCGATTTCTTGCCGCCGGAGACTTCGACGTCCATCCAGAACGGCAGGTCGTCGCCATAGTTGTCGGAGTCGTACAGAAAGCCGCCGTACTCCGCGACGAGGCGGTGCGTATTGGGGCTGTCGCGGCCGGTGTACCAGCCGAGCGGGCGCTCGCCCGTCACGCGCTCGATCGCTTCCATCCCGAGGCGCATGTGCTCGGCCTCGAGTTCCGGCGTCATGCTCTGGTAGTGAATCCAGCGCCAGCCGTGACATGCGATTTCATGGCCCAGCTCGACGAATGCGCGCGCGAGCTCCGGGTGGCGTTCGATCGCCATGCCGACGCCGAATACCGTCAGCGGCATCCCGCGCTTCTCGAATTCGCGCAGGATGCGCCACACGCCGGCCCGCGAACCGTATTCGTAGATCGACTCCATGCTCATGTGGCGGTCGGGATACGCGGCCGCGCCGACGATTTCCGACAGGAACTGCTCGGAGCCCGGATCGCCGTGCAGCACGCAGTTCTCGCCCCCCTCCTCGTAGTTCAGCACGAATTGCACGGCGACGCGGGCGCGCCCCGGCCAGTTCGCCTGAACGGGATGGCGGCCGTAGCCGATCAGGTCGCGAGGATAGTTGGGATCGAGTGACATGGTTCGAAGTGCGGCGAAAGCTCGCTGAAATAATGGGTTCGCATCGACTGCACGGCTGCCGGCGGCCGGCTGCGCAAGCCGATGCGATGACGGCCCAGTGTAGCGAAAACGCCCATACGCGCCCATACAGCGGCGCAGATAGTGCGTGTCAGACGGTGTGTATGTGCGGTTGCGGCAAATTCGGCACCGGTTCCGCCTCATCCCCGTCCGGCGGGCTGAAGCGGGCGAACGCGCCGTCGTAGCGCTTCGGCAGCGGCCGCGCGTAGTCGCCGCGCTTCGCGGTCGCGAGGCGCAGCGCGACGAGCGCCTCGGCCCATTTGACGGCCGCCGTGACGCCCTCGACCACCGGTGCGCCGATCTGCTGCTCGATCTCGTGCGCAAACTCGGCCATCCCCGCGCAACCGAGCACGATCGCGTCGGCGCCGTCCTCGTCGAGTGCGCGCCGGCATTCGTCGACGATGATCCGGCGCGCGGCCGAGCCCGGCCGGTCGAGCTCGAGCACAGCGACGTCAGTCGCGCGCACGTTGCGGCAGAACCGCTTCATTCCGTAGCGCTCCGCGAGGTGCCACGCCATCCCGCAGGTGCGGGCGAGCGTCGTGACGACCGAGAAGCCCGGCGCGAGCACGCTCGCCGCATGCATCGCGGCCTCGGCGATGCCGATCACCGGCCCGCGTGCGAGCTCGCGCGCCGCGTAGAGGCCGGGATCGCCGAAGCATGCGATCACGTACGCGTCGCAGCCGTCGCGCTCGCCCTGCACGATTTCGGCGAGCAGCCCCGGCGTCGCGAGCGCCTCGTCGTAATACCCTTCGATCGACGGCGGCCCCATCGGCGGGCTCACCGCGACGATTTCCGTACCGGCGGCCGCGATCTCGCGTGCGCAGCGGCCCATCGCGTCGGTCATTCGCTGGGTCGTATTCGGATTGATCAGTCGGATCTTCATCACATGCTCCTCAGGCCTTCGTGCTCACGAGCAGCCGGTAGAACACGAAGCCGAGCCCCGCGCCGATGAACCACGAGAAGTTCGCGACGCCCTGCCAGCCCGGCACCATCACGCAGACGATCGCGATCACCGCGGCCGGCAACAGCGCGGCAAGCGCACGGCGGTTCACGCCGCCCGTGTACCAGTACGTGCCGCTTTCCGACATCGTGTACAGGTCGTCGCGCACGAGCCGGCCGCGCTTGACGAGGTAGAAGTCGGCAATCAGCACACCATACAGCGGGCCGATGAACGCACCGAGCACGTCGAGCGTGTAGTGGATCACGGCCGGGTTGTTGAACAGGTTCCACGGCGTGATGAAGATCGACGCGACCGCCGCGAGCATCCCGCCCGCGCGCCAGCTGATCAGGCGCGGTGCGACGTTCGAGAAGTCGAACGCGGGCGACACGAAGTTCGCGACGATGTTGATGCCGATCGTCGCGATCGTGAAGGTCAGCGCCCCGAGGATCACCGCGGTCGGATGGTCGATGCGGCCGACCGTCTCGACGGGATCGGTGATGAGTTCGCCGAATACCGGCAGCGTCGCGGCCGTCGTGATCACCGTGACGAGCGAGAACGCGAGGAAGTTGACCGGCAGCCCCCAGAAATTGCCGCGCTTCACTTCGCCGAACGAGCGGCAGTAGCGCGAGAAATCGCCGAAATTCAGCATCGGCCCGGAGAAGTACGACACGACCAGCGATACGGCCGTGATCATCACCGGAATCACTTCCGCGCCGTGGTACTTCACGCCGCCGAGGTTGATGCCGATGTTGCGCCAGCCCGCGCGCCACACCATGTAGCCGGCGAGGATGAACATCACCACGTAGACGGCCGGCCCCGCGAAGTCGATGAACTTCTTGATCGTCTCCATCCCGTTCCAGAACACGAACGCCTGGAGCACCCACAGCAGCATGAAGCCGGCCCAGCCGACCGCCGACAGCCCGAGGAAGCCGTAGCGATGCACGTCCGCGTAAGGCAGCCACTGCGGGAAGAATTTCAGCACGACGATCACGAGCGCGCTCGATGCGAGATAGGTCTGGATGCCGTACCACGCGATCGCGATCAGCCCGCGGATCACGGCCGGTACGTTCGCGCCGAGCACGCCGAATGTCGCACGGCACGCGACCGGATACGGCACGCCGATCTGCTGGCTCGGCCGCGCGATCAGGTTGCACAGCAGGTTCACGAAGCCGATCCCGACGATCAGCGCGATCAGCACCTGCCAGCTCGTCAGCCCGAGCGCGAACAGGCTGCCCGCGAACACGTAGCCGCCGACGCTGTGCACGTCCGACATCCAGAATGCGAAGATATTGTATGAACCCCATGTCTGATTTTTCAGGGGTGCCAAATCTTCGTTGTACAGACGTTCGCTGTAACCATTCGGCAGTGTCGGGTCGCCGCCCTCGCCGCCTTCTTCCGCCGGATAGGCGCTGTCGTGCGCCACACTGAACTGAGCCATGACTTCTCCTTGACGCGGCCGGGCGGCCGCTCCACCGTCATCGATATCGCTCCGGATCGACGCCCGGAGTCGGACCAGCGGCCTACGGCAAACGCCGCAGGCCTGCATTTCGCTCGTTCTTGTGGCGCGCGGCCGGGTTCGCGTCGCCGCTCAGGCGCCGCCGAACACTTCGCGCAAATCGACCTGCCCTTGTGCGGGCCGGTCCAGCATCTTCAGTTCGACATGCTGCAGGTGGTGCGCCATCAGCGTCACCGCCCGCTTCGGATCGCCCGCCTCCAGCGCGGCGAGGATCTCGTCGTGGTCGTCGCACGAACACGGGCTGCGCCCGTGCGACTCGTACAGCGCCGACATCAGCGTCGAGCGTGCGACGAGCCCTTCGAGGCACTCGCTGAGCGTCGCATTGCCCATCAGCGTGGCGAGCGTCGTATGGAATTCGCCGGACAGGCGGATCCAGGCCGCGAAGTCCTGCCGCTGGAACGCCTTGCGTTCCTTCTCGATCAGCGAAGCAACGCCCTTCAGCCGCTTCGCGCCGGGCCCGGTCGCAAGCCGCTCGACCACGGCGAGCTCGATGATCCGGCGCATCTCGAACACCTCGTGCACGTCCTGCAGCGTCGGACTCGCGACGAACGCGCCACGGTTCGGCTCGAGATCGACCAGCTTGTCGGTCGCGAGCTGCGCGAGCGCCTGGCGGATCGCCCCGCGCTTCACGTTGAACACGTCGCAGAGCTGCGCCTCCGTCAGCTTCGCGCCCGGCGCGAGCCGATGCTCGAGGATCGCCGTGCGGATCCGCTCGGCGATCGCTTCGGGACTGGCTGCACCGGACGGGTGGGATTCAGGCTCGTTCATGATCGGCATCGTGTGATGATCCTCATCCTAGGGCGGACATAAAGATTGTCAACAATTCTTTTCCGACATTGCGCACAATCGGCGTGCATCGGCGCAACCCCATTCGGTGCACGATGCGTCGAATCCATGCATGACAAGGCTTGGATGTACGACAGAGGCCATTCTCGTCGTATACCCTCCCGGCCATTTTGTTGACAAAACTGGTGCAAGATCGGGCGTAGACCCTGCTGGCGTCGACGAAAAATACAGACCGTTAGTTGCGCACTTACATAAAGAAAAAGGCGGGAAACCCGCCTTTCGACCGACTGCGCCCACCTCAACCGAGGTGCGGATAGTCCGACAAAGTGAGGCGGAAACCGTGCGCATTCGCGACCAGTTGCGCCTGCGCGCCGAACGGCAGCGTCAGCAGATCGGGCACGTGGCCGAACTGGAGCCCCGTCACGACCGGGATGCCGACCACCTCACGCACCTGGTCGATCATCGCCTGCATGTCGTAGCCGTTGTCGTACTCGAACGGCCGCGCGCCGGTGAACTGGCCGAGCACGAGCGCCTGCTGGCGCGCGAGCAGCCCCGACAGGTGCAGTTGATAGATCATCCGTTCGATCCGGAACGGCTGCTCGTTCACGTCCTCGATGAACAGGATGCCGCCTTCGATGTCGGGCATGTACGGTGTGCCGACCAGCGACGTGAGGATCGCGAGGTTGCCGCCCCACAGCGTGCCCGTCACGTTCACGCTCTGCACCTGCGGCGCGTCGGCGATGATCGTCGTGCTCGGCTGCGTCAGCGTCTGCCAGAAGTGCTGCATCGTGAAATCGCTCGGCGTTTCCGCGCCGAAGTCGGCGGACAGCATCGGGCCGCCGAACGTCTTGATGCGCGCCTTCGCGTACAACGCGAGCTGGAGCGCCGTGAAGTCGCTGTGGCCGACGAGCGCGACCGGCTGGTCGCGCAACCTGCGCTCGAGCCCCCGATAGTCGAGCCCGTGCAGGATGCGTGCGGCACCGTAGCCGCCGCGCACCGCGAGCGCGATGTCCGGCAGCGGCCGCTCGGGATCGGCAAGGCGGTTCAGGTCGCCTGCCCGCTCGCCGTCGGTGCCGCCGAACCGCTGAAAGCGCCGCTGTGTCGCTTCGATGTTCTCGATGCGGTGCTGCGCGGTGCTGAGGCGCTCGAGCGCGCGATTGATCGCGTCCGGGTCGTGCGGATAGCCGGAAGGCGCAAGCAGGCGGATGGTGTAAGACGCGGCGGGCTGGAAGGACATGGCGAAGAGAGGTGTCGGGTCGTCAAACCTGCTTAGAGGGTCCGAACCGTCTCCGGTTCACGGAACCGTGCGCGGCCCGGCTCGCACCGCGCGACGGGCGCGGCGGGCGCGCCTATGACGCGCCGGATTCGGCGTCGCGGGCGAGTCGTGCTTCGCGCAGCGCACGGCGGCGCTCGGCGAAGAACGACTTCAGCGCGGCGCCGCACTCGTCGGCGAGCACGCCGCCGGTCACTTCGGTATGGTGGTTCAACTGCGGGTTCGCGAACGCGTCGATCACGCTGCCGCACGCGCCCGTCTTCGGATCGGCGGCGCCGTAGACCACCCGCGCGATGCGCGCATGCATGATCGCGCCCGCGCACATCAGGCACGGCTCGAGCGTCACGTACAGCTCGCAGCCGGGCATCCGGTAATTCTGCAGATGCTGCGCGGCCATGCGCAGCGCGGCCATTTCCGCATGGGCCGACGGGTCGTGCCCGCCGATCGGATGGTTGAAGCCGCGTGCGATCACTTCGTCGCCACGCACGAGCACCGCGCCAACCGGCACTTCGCCGGCCGCGCGCGCCTCTTCGGCCGCAGCCTGCGCAAGACGCATGAAATGCAGGTCGCGCGCCGATACGGGCGCGGCTTCGGGAACGGGGGATTCGGCGGAGGGTTCCGCCGCCGGGGCGGCTGCCGATCGGGCTGCGTCGTGCAGCGCGTCGGACGTCACATCGGCCCCGCTTCGGCGGACGCTTCGTCGAGCCCGCGCTCGCACAGGCGTTCCGCGATGCGCCGACAGTAGTCGCGCGGCATCACCATCGGGCCACCGCGCAGCGATTCGAGCGCCATGTCGAGTGCGAGGATCTTTGCCTGCAGCCGGCACCGTGCGGCACGGTCGCTGACCGCCTGCACTTCGTCATGCAGATTGCGCAGTGCGCGCAATTGCTCGACGGCCGGCGGCACGAAGCCCGCATTCTTCAGGATACGGTTGGCCACCCGCACCTCCTCGGGCACGAGCAGGTCGTCATCCAGCGCCTGCGGCGCGCCGGTACCCGGCAAATCGTCGAACTCGCCCCGCGCGGCGGCGGCGGCAATACGTTGTTCGACCAGGGCGTCAAGCAATCTCATCAGTCAATCGGAACAATGCGGCAGGCCGAATTCTAGCAGGGTGACGCGGGTATGACAGGCCCTTCGAATATATGCTCGATATTGCGTTTTTTAGGGGCCGAATCGCGACGCATGCATACCGATCGGTCTCATTTGCCGCTCTGCTGCGCCGCAGCGGGCTGCGGGCCGTTCGGACACCCGTCAACGTGCACGGTGTCGGGCCCTGATTTTTTCTTCGGCAACGCGGGCCACGCCGCGCCGATCCGGTGAAACGGAAGCCGCCCCCGCCTCCGTCGCCGGGTCACGCGGCCACCGTTTCCGGTCGCGCTTTCGCGAACGGGCGGAACATCGTCGCCATCAGGAATGCGCCCACGCCGATCGCGAACGAACCGACGTACAGCCAGCCGTAGCTGCCGAACGTATCGACGATCAGGCCGCCGGCCACGGGGCCCGCGGCCATCCCGAGGCTGCCGGCCATCGCGCAGCCGCCGATCACGGTGCCCATCATCCGCAGCGGGAAGTTCTCGCGCGCCAGCACCGAATACAGCGGCATCACGCCCGCATAAATGAAGCCGAACAAGGTCGCGACCGCGTAGAACCCGTCGAGCGTGCGCACGAAATCGTATCCGAGCGCGCCAAGCGCCTGCGCAAGCAGCCCGGCCACCAGCATGCGCTTCGCGCCGATGCGGTCGCCCAGGATCCCGAACGCGATCCGGCCGCCCATGCCGGCGAGCCCTTCGACGCTGTAGATCGACACCGCGACGATCAGCGGGATCCCGCACGTCACCGCGTAGCTGACCGTATGGAAGATCGGGCCCGAATGCGTCGCGCAGCAGAAGAAGTTGGTCAGCAACAGCACGATGAACTGCGGCGAGCGCAGCGCATCCGCGACCGACATCGCCGCAGGCTCGCCGGCGGGCGCCGCCACCGCTGGAGCCGCATGCGCGCCGTCCAGCGCGGGTGCCCGGCGCACCAGCAGCGACACCGGAATCATCACGATGGCCGCCAGCGCCGCAATCAGCAGCATCGACGTGCGCCAGTCGCGCACCGACACGAGCCATGCGGCCAGCGGGGCCATCGTCATCGGCGCCATCCCCATGCCGGCCGACACGAGCGACACCGCGAGGCTGCGGTGCGTGTCGAACCAGCCCGTCACGCACGCCATCATCGGCGCGAATATCGCAGCCGTCGCGCCGCCGACGGCGAGACCGAAAGTGAGCTGGAACGCGAGCAGCGACGGCGCGCGGCTCGCCAGCGCCAGGCTTGCCGACAGCAGGACGGCGCCCGTGATGACGACCGGGCGCGTGCCGATGCGGTCCGACAGGCTGCCCCACGCCATGCTCGCGAAGGCCATCGCGATGAAGCCGAGCGTCATCGCGCTGGAAATGCCGGTCATCGACCAGCCCGTATCGCGCGCGATCACGCGCAGGAACACCGGCAGCGAAAACATCGCGCCGATCGCGATGCAGCCCATCAGGCCGCCCGCGGCGACGATGACCCAACGGTATCGGGAATCCGGCATGGGGTGCCTCCTTGTCGTGACGGCCATCTTCGGAAACCGGGCGCCACCAGCGTGGCGCAATACCCGGTCGACATGGATACGACGGGCGACGCATCGGGAAATCGACATGCGCGGCACACGCGCCGCCGTCATTTTTATTGTCCGCCGATCCGCTCCGCCAGCAACGGGCGGATCGGGCCGACACCCCATGCCGGATTGTCCGTTCGGTCTGCCCCTTGTCGCCGCGCTTTTCCGGAATCGGAAAGTCGAAATCAGAAATAGTTGGTTGGGGTGCGCGATCGAGCTGACTACACTCGAGCGATCTTGTCATAACAAGTTGACCGATGACCTCCCCCAACGTCGTGCCGCTGTCGGCGGCCCCGCTCTACGTGCAGATCAAGGACACGCTGCGCGCGCGCATTCTCGACGGCACCTATGCGCCGCACAGCCGGATGCCGTCCGAGCACGAACTCTGCGCGATGTTCGACGTCAGTCGCATCACGGTGCGCCAGGCGCTCGGCGACCTGCAAAAGGAAGGACTGCTGTTCAAGCTGCACGGCAAGGGCACCTTCGTATCGAAGCCGAAGGCATTCCAGAACGTGACGTCGCTGCAGGGCTTCGCCGAGGCGATGTCGTCGATGGGCTACGAGATCGTCAACCAGGTGCGCAGCTTCCGCACCGTCAAGGCCGATCGCCATCTCGCGACGAAGCTGAACGTGCCCGAAGGTGCGCCGCTCGTCGAGATTCATCGCGTGCGGCTGCTGAATCGCGAGCCCGTGTCGCTCGAACAGACCTGGGTGCCCGAAGCCCTCGGCAAGCGTCTCGCGGGCGCCGATCTCGCGACCCGTGACATTTTCCTGGTCCTGGAAAACGACTGCGGCATCGCGCTCGGCCATGCCGACGTGTCGATCGACGCGATCCTCGCCGACGACGAGATCGTCGATGCGCTGCACGTCGAGGAAAGCAGCCCCGTGCTGCGCATCGAGCGCCTCACGCACGACGCGTCGGGCGCACCGATCGACTACGAATACCTCTACTTCCGCGGCGACGCCTTCCAGTACCGGCTGCGGATCGACCGACAGAAACCGCGCAAACCTGCAAGGAAACAGCGATGACTACCCATGTGCTCGAATACGACATCGTCGTGGTCGGCGGCGGCACGGCCGGCCCGATGGCGGCGATCAAGGCGAAGGAGCGCGACCCGTCCCTGCGCGTGCTGCTGCTCGAAAAAGCCAACGTGAAGCGCAGCGGTGCGATCTCGATGGGGATGGACGGCCTGAACAATGCGGTGATCCCGGGGCATGCGACGCCCGAGCAATACACGCGCGAGATCACGATCGCCAACGACGGGATCGTCGACCAGGAAGCCGTGTACGCGTACGCGACGCACAGCTTCGCGACGATCGAGCAGCTCGACCGCTGGGGCGTGAAGTTCGAGAAGGACGGCACCGGCGACTACGCGGTGAAGAAGGTCCATCACATGGGCTCGTACGTGCTGCCGATGCCGGAAGGACACGACATCAAGAAGGTGCTGTACCGGCAGTTGAAGCGCGCGCGCATCGCGATCACGAACCGGATCGTCGCTACACGCGTGCTGACCGACGCGCAAGGCCGCGCGAGCGGCGTACTCGGCTTCGACTGCCGCACCGCCGAATTCCACGTGATCCGCGCGAAGGCCGTGATTCTCTGCTGTGGCGCGGCCGGCCGCCTCGGCCTGCCGGCCTCGGGCTACCTGATGGGCACGTACGAGAACCCGACCAACGCGGGCGACGGCTATGCGATGGCGTATCACGCCGGTGCCGCACTCGCGAATCTCGAATGCTTCCAGATCAATCCGCTGATCAAGGACTACAACGGCCCCGCGTGCGCGTACGTCACCGGCCCGCTCGGCGGTTTCACCGCGAACGGCAAGGGCGAACGCTTCATCGAATGCGACTACTGGAGCGGCCAGATGATGTGGGAGTTCTACCAAGAACTGCAAAGCGGCAACGGCCCCGTGTTCCTGAAGCTCGACCATCTCGCGGAAGAAACCATCCAGACCATCGAGCAGATCCTGCATACGAACGAGCGGCCGAGTCGCGGCCGCTTCCATGCGGGGCGCGGCACCGACTACCGCAGCCAGATGGTCGAAATGCACATCTCCGAGATCGGCTTCTGCAGCGGCCACAGCGCATCGGGCGTGTACGTGAACGCACGCGCGGAGACGACTGTGCCCGGGCTCTACGCGGCCGGCGACATGGCGGCCGTCCCGCACAACTACATGCTCGGCGCATTCACGTACGGCTGGTTTGCCGGGCAGAATGCGGCCGACTACGTGGCCGGCCGCGAGCATGCGCCGGTGGACGACGAACAGGTCGCCGCCGAACGCGCCCGCGTGCTTGCCCCGCTGCTGCGCGAGCGCGGCCTGGCGCCGGCGCAGGTCGAATACAAGCTGCGTCGCATGGTGAACGACTATCTGCAACCGCCGAAGGTGACGCGCAAGATGGAAATCGGGCTGCAACGCTTTGACGCCATTACTGAGGATATCGAATCGATCAAGGCGAACCATCCACACGAACTGATGCGCGCCGCCGAAGTGCGCGCGATTCGCGACTGCGCGGAAATGGCCGCGCGCGCGTCGCTGTTTCGCACCGAGAGCCGCTGGGGGCTGTACCACCATCGCGTCGACTTTCCGCATCGCAACGACGCCGAATGGTTCTGCCACACCTGGCTGCGCAAGGACGCCGACGGCGCGATGCGCAGCGAGAAACGGCCGGTGGAACCATACGTCGTGCCGCTTGCCGACGACGATCGCGCCGCCTATACGAATCTGCGCATCCGCGAACCGGCCGCGCTCGCGGCCGCCCTTTGAGGACCCTGCCATGCCCCATACCCCGCACGACATTTTCCAGCGCAGCAGCGCACCCGTGACGATTGACGAATCCCGGTGCATCGCCGACAAGGGTTGCACCGTCTGCGTCGACGTGTGCCCGCTCGACCTGCTCGCGATCGACGTGACCAAAGGCAAGGCCTATATGCAGTTCGACGAATGCTGGTACTGCATGCCGTGCGAGCGTGATTGCCCGACCGGCGCGGTCAAGGTCGACATCCCTTACCTGCTGCGCTAGCCACGTCCCTCAACGCCCTCTCCCGCCGCCCATGACCGACTCCTCCTTCGCTGCCGCGTTGCCCCGCGCACACGCCTCCGACGAAGCCGCACTCGTCGCCCGCCTCGCCGCGCCCGATGCCGCCGTGCGCCGCGTCGCACTGTTCGAACTCGCCGATCTCGAGGACCCCGGATTCGTGCCCGCTTTCATCGCCGCACTGCGCGACGATCCGTCGGCCGACGTGCGCGGCGAAGCCGCCCGCGTGCTCGGTGCGTGGGAGCAGCCCGACGTCGTCGACGCACTGTGCGGTGCCTTGCTCGATCCGGACGACGACGTGCGCGCCGCCGCGGCGCAAAGCCTGTCCGAACTGAAGGACGCGGCCTCGGGCGCGGTGCTGTGTCAATGGGCCGCCCGGCCCGAACCGATCGTGCGTCGTGCCGTGCTGCGCGGATTGCGCGAATTGCGCGACCCCGACGCATTCGCGCCCGCGCTGCACGCGCTCGACGCCGAACACGCGGCGGTGCGCGCCGAAGCCGTGACGGTGCTCGGCTGGCTCAAGGATCCGCGTGCGCTGCCGCCGCTCGCACGCATCGCGACATCCGATGCCGCTGCGGATGTTCGACGTGTTGCGGTCGGCGCGATCGGTTTCGCGGCGCCCAACGATGCATCCACCATCCACGCACTGTTCGTCGCACTACGCGACCACGAATGGCAGGTGCGCGAGGAAGCGGCCACGACGCTCGGCAAGCTGCGCGTTGCGACCGCGCGCGAACCCCTCGTCGCGGCGCTCGACGACGACTACTGGCAGGTGCGCTTGCGTGCCGCGCGTGCGCTCGGGCAACTGCGCGATGCGGCCGCGGCGCCGGCCGTCGTCGCGCTGCTCTCGCATGCGATCAGCAACCTGCGCAAGGAAGCCGCGCTTGCGCTCGGTGAATTGCGCGACCGCACGACGTTGCCCGCGCTGACCCGCGCTCTGGAGGATCACGATCCGGAAGTCCGCAAGGCCGTGCGGATCGCGATCCGGCAAATCGACGAGACGCCGCAATGATCTCTCCGACCGAAATCGTGCTCGATCATTCGGCGCGCATGTTGACACTCCGCTGGCCGGAGGGTCACACGCAACGCATCGGCTATGCACAGCTGCGCGTTGATTGCCCGTGTGCGGAATGCCGAAAGATCCGGCTCGACGGCGGTCGTGTCGATACGCGGCCCGACCTGACGCTGGATCGCCTTGAAGCAGCCGGCTACGGCATCCGCGCGGTGTTCGGCGACGGTCATGCCCGTGGCATCTATCCGTGGCCGTATCTGGCGGACATGACGGCGCGGCCGTGACGTGGCTCGCACGGGAGCGCGGACGAAATAGCGGGCATGCGGAAACGCTGCGATACTGACGCCCACGATCGTCTCCACCCACCGTGGGAGCCAGAACATGCAAACCGCAGTCGGATTCATCGGCCTCGGCGTGATGGGCACGCCGATGGCGCTCAATCTTGCGCGAGCCGGCACGCCGCTCGTCGTGTGGAGCCGGTCGCACGGCAGCGACGATGCGCTGCGCGACGCCGGTGCACGCGTGGCCGAGCACATCGACGACGTGTTCGCGACCTGCGGCACCGTGATCCTGATGCTCGCGAACGACGCGGCGATCGACACCGTCCTCGCGCGCGGCACGCCCGGTTTCGCCGCCCGTGTCGGCGGACACACCATCGTGAACATGGGCACGAACGCACCCGAGTATTCGCGCGCGCTGGCCGACGACATCGCTGCCGCGTCGGGCCGTTACGTCGAAGCGCCCGTGTCGGGGTCGCGCAAGCCGGCCGAAGCCGGGCAACTCGTCGTGATGCTCGCCGGCGCACCGGACGACGTCGACGCCGTCCGCGCGCTCGTGACGCCGCTGTGCCGCGACAGCTTCGTGTGCGGCGACGTCCCGTCGGCGCTGACGATGAAGCTCGCCGTGAACCTGTTCCTGATCACGATGGTCACCGGTCTGACCGAAGCCACGCACTTCGCGCAACGCCACGGCATCGATCTCGCCCGCTTCGCCGACGTGCTGAACGCGGGCCCGATGGCGAGCGACGTGTCGCGCGTGAAGCTCGGCAAGCTCGTCACCGCGGATTTCTCGGTGCAGGCCGCGATCACCGACGTGCTGAAGAATGCACGCCTCGTCGCCGAATCCGCGCGCGGCATCGGCATCGCATCGCCACTGCTCGACATCTGCCACGCGCTGTACGGCGAGACCGAGCGGGCCGGACATGGCGCGGACGACATGGTCGCCGTGATCCACGCGATCGAGCAGCGCACCGACGACGCGCGGTGAATCGTCGCCGGCCGCCCCACCCACTCGAACGCACCCGCACGTAGATCCTTCATGTCCGATTCGCCCCGCCCATCGACCGACGCGATCGCTTCCGTCCGCCCGGTTCCCGCCGTGATCGGCATCGTCCTGCGGGAGCGCGACGTGCTGCTGGTACGCCGCGCCAATCCGCCCGATGCGGGCTGCTGGGGCTTTCCTGGCGGCAAGATCGAAGCGGGGGAATCGATTGCGAACGCGGTCGTGCGCGAGATCGCCGAAGAAACCACCGTCGACGTCGAAGCGCTCGACGCCTTTACCGCGCTGGATGCGTTCGATTACGATGCTGACGGCGACGTGCGTCAGCATTTCGTCATGGTCGCGGTGCTGTGCCGATGGCTGCACGGCACGCCTGCCGCCGGCGACGATGCGCTCGACGCGGGCTGGTTCGATCTCGCCGAGCTCGATCGCGATGATTTGCCGATGAGCGCGGGGGTTCGTGACGTCGCACGACGCGCGATCGAGCGCGCGGCGGATCTTGGCGACGCACAGCGTCCGGCCAACGCCTGAATACCTGAAACACCGCCGTCTTTCTCGCAGCCCTTGCGAGCGGCCCGATCGGGCCATGACGGTGTCGGCTACCCGCCGAACTTCCCATTACAAATCGAAGATGGGCCAAACCATGATCAGAATTCGCAAGTCCACCCAGGCCGACGGCGCACGCGTGCTGGATATCTGGCGCAACGCGGTCGACGCCACGCACCACTTCCTGAGCGACGACGACCGTCGCGCGATCGAATCCGAAGTCGTCGCGTTCCTGCCCGGTGCGCCGCTCGATCTCGCCGTCGACGATACCGACCGCGCGATCGGCTTCATGCTGCTCGACGGGAGTCACATGGAGGCGCTGTTCGTCGATCCCGCTCACCACGGCGCGGGTGTCGGGCGCCTGCTCGTCGAAGACGCGCTCAAGCGTCATCCCGACCTGTCGACCGACGTCAACGAACAGAACGAATCGGCAGCGGGGTTCTATGAACGGCTCGGCTTCGAGCGCACCGGGCGATCGGCGCTCGATGGACAGGGACGCGCCTATCCGCTGATTCACCTGCGCTATCGCGCGAAACCGTCATCCTCGCCGCAGCACGCATAACCGTGACCAGCGCGGGAAATCGCGCCGCCCTTCACGTCATGTGCATCGGGCACACGAACGCAGCTACCTGATACCGCATCCTCTCCACGCATGCAGCACGAGCACCGGCACACGGCCACGCGACGCGTCATGCGCGACGCATCGGCAGCACGCGTTCGACCATTGCAACCGCGCGCTGCATGAACCCGTTGAACCGGTCGGCATCGCGCCGCAGCCCGGCCTGTTGTCCGCCGATCAGGCACAAGTGCACGGCCTGCCCGACGATCTCGGCCTCGCCTGCCGTACGCACCAGCCGGCGTGACGTCTCGACCGCAAACGCGAGCCGCGCCGCGTCGACGCGCTGCTGGAATTCCGCGACCAGCGGATCGTGCAACGCCCATGCGCGAATCGCGATTTCACGCCCGGGCCGCTTCTCGGCGGCAATGCGCAGATAGCGCGCCAGCGTGTCGCCGGCACCGCGGCCGTCCGCCGCATACGCAAGCATGCGCGCGGTGTAGTCGTCCTCCCACGCGGTCAGCAACATCCTGACGAAGTCCTCGCGATTGCGGAAGTGGTGATAGAACGATCCGCGGGTCACGTTCAGCCGTCGCGCGAGGCTTTCGGCCGACATGCCCGCATACCCTTCCCCGTCGAGGGCGTCGAAGCCCGCTGCAATCCAGTCGTTTCGCGTCAGTGTGCTCATCGTCGTTGCCATACAGGCTGTGTATGGTGCGGCATGGACAGATAGGCTGCGAACTCTATCACGGCCGCCGCCGCTTCCGGCTGCGCGCCACTACGCATGGAGTCCACCTTGAAAGACATCGCGCTCGTCGCATTCGACCGCTTCACCGACATCGACCTGTTCCTGATGTGGGACATTCTCGGCCGCAACAACCGGGACTGGCGCGTCCGGATTCTGGGCGCACAGCCGGTGCTGCATTCCGCACATGGCCTGGCCATCCCGACGCACGGCCCGCTCGCCGACGCCAATCACGCCGACGCAGTCCTCTTTTCGAGCGGCAAGGAAGGCGTACCGGCCGCACTCGCCCATCCTGATTTCCTGCCGTCGTTCGATCTCGATCCCGAACGCCAGCTTGTCGGGTCGATCTGCGGCGGGGCCTTCATTCTCGAGCGGCTCGGGCTGCTGCCGCAGCGCCGCGCCACGACGCATCCCGACGCGCGGAAGGGTTTGCAGGCACTTGAGCTGGACGTGCCGGAGCAGCCGCTGGTATGCCACGGCAACGTCGCGACCGCAGGCGGGTGCCTTGCGTCGGTCTACCTGACAGGATGGCTGGTGGAATCGCTGTTCGATGCGGACAAGCGCCGCGAGACGCTGCTGCCCGTGCTGCCTGCCGGGCAACGGGAGATTTACGAGGATCTGATCGAGTTCAGCATCAGGCAGGGTGCGGGACAAGCCACGGGCGCGATCCGGATGGTTGAAGGTAAAAACGGGATAACGGCATGACGCGCGGATCAATGCACTGCCGATAGTCGGCAACCCGCCCCCTGTTGCATCGTCGTGCGTGCTGCCGAGCCAACGGCGGACCGAGACGAATTCACGAGCAGCCCGGATCATCGATCGGGCCAGCGTTCGCCGCACGGATGGTCGTTTCTCGGGCTGAACGAGCCTGTCGCGGGCCTGGAGATGCTAACCTCTCGGCCACTCTAACGACACCGCGTGAAGCAACAGGATTCAACCATGCAAACCGTTGCGGTACTGGACTTCGAAACAACCGGATTGTCGCCGAATATGGGCGACCGAGCGACCGAAATCGCCGTCATCCTGCTCCGGGACGGACAAGTCGTCGACCGTTTCCAGAGTCTGATGAATGCAGGCAGACGGATACCGTCGGATGTCGTCGCGCTGACCGGCATCACGAACGAGATGATTGCATCGGCGCCCCCGGCGTCGAAAGTCATGCAGGAAGCGGCAGCGTTCGTCGGCAAGCATGCCGTCGTCGCCCACAACGCCGGTTTCGACAAGCGGTTCTGGCAGTCAGAGCTCGGGATTCTCGGCATGTCGGCCGAGCATGCCTTTGCGTGCACGATGCTCGTGGCGCGACGTATCTACCCGGATGCCCAGAGTCACCGCCTGTCGAGCCTGGTGGATATGCTGCGGTTGCCCAAATCGGGCCGTGCGCACCGGGCGATGGTCGATGCCGAGATGGCCGGTCACCTGTGGTGCCGGCTGCAGCAGGACATCGCGCGGACTTACGGACTGGATCGCATCGATCACGCGCTCATGACGCGTGTGCAAGCCACGGCCAAGGCAAAAGTGCCGACGTACCTGCGTTCGCTCGTGGGCTCGCACGCGTGAGCATCCGGGTCGCGATGGTTCTGACTCGCGCATTCCTTTAATGCAAAACGGCTTGGCAACCTGCCAAGCCGTTTGCTTGTCGCGACAGTCTTCCGGTTGATTCCGACGTGCCCTGCCACCAGGCTGACCAACCGAGTCGCGACTTATTTTTCGTACTATGCAAGGCCGATAAGGAGCACCTTGAGGGCACCGCCATGCTGGAGGTCGCCCAGATAGGCCACGACCTTCTGCTTCTGTCCAAGCGCCGTGAGCGCGTTTCCGATCTGGATCAGCAGCGCCGTGTTCGAGGCATTCACGTAAAACGAATTCCCGCCCTCGTTATTGAGCATGAAAGGAAGGTTATCCTGATTGTCCCAATAGCCCAGCTGAATTGACTCAACGTCTACCCGTTTCAAATCGTCCGCCTGCTCCGCGAACTTCTGAATTTCGCTGACATTTTCGTTCGACATGACAATTTCTCCTGCAGTGAGTTGAAAGAAAGCCGAAAACCAGGGTCGTATAGACCGAATCTGGCTTGCGCGCATCACGCATCGATAACATTCATCACCCTCTCCGCGGTGGCCTGGATCCGCCATCCACGAAGCGTCCTGCCGGTAAGAAATTAGGCTGAGCGCGCGGAGCAATCAATTACACTCGATTACACTCGCGGCGAAATTGGGGAGTGGCAGCACGTCGTTTTCCGACGGCGCCATCAAGCGGCGTTGTTACGCACGCGGACGCTGTTTCAGATCCGCGCCTTTTGCGCCGCAATTGATTGCGGGTTCCGATCGAGCACGGCATGGTGCAGTCGATGCGCGGAGCCGCTGGTTGAACGAGCGCGGAAATAAAGGCATCCGCGACACCTGATGGCGCACCAATGTTGTCGGTGTGTTCCAGTCGATGAAACACGCAATTCGCGCAATGCTCCAATCCGGCCAAAAACAAAAAAGCCCGCTGTGAAGCGGGCTTTGATGTGTTCTGCTGTCAGGTCGTACCGGCACGTGCCGGACGTCCAGTTATTCCCACTCGATCGTCGCCGGCGGCTTGCCCGAGATGTCGTACACCACACGGTTGATCCCGCGCACCTCGTTGATGATCCGGTTCGACGCGCGGCCGAGCAGCGCGTACGGCAGGTGCGCCCAGTGTGCGGTCATGAAGTCGGTCGTCTGCACCGCGCGCAGCGACGTCACGTAGTCGTACGTGCGGCCATCGCCCATCACGCCCACCGACTTGACCGGCAGGAACACCGCAAACGCCTGGCTCGTCAGGTCGTACCAGCTCTTGCCGACATCGGCTTCGCCGCACAGGCCGGCAGCCGCATCGTGCGCGGTCGCGGTCGTGTTGCGCAGTTCCTCGATGAAGATCGCGTCCGCGCGGCGCAGCAGATCCGCGAACTCGCGCTTCACTTCGCCGAGAATCCGCACGCCGAGGCCCGGGCCCGGGAACGGATGGCGGTACACCATCTCCGGCGGCAGGCCGAGCGCAACGCCCAGCTCGCGCACTTCGTCCTTGAACAGGTCGCGCAGCGGCTCGAGCAGCTTGAGGCCGAGCGTTTCCGGCAGGCCGCCGACGTTGTGGTGGCTCTTGATCGTCGTTGCCTTCTTCGTCTTCGTGCCGCCCGATTCGACCACGTCCGGATAGATCGTGCCCTGCGCGAGCCACTTCGCCTTCGACAACTTCTGCGCTTCGGCCTGGAACACCTCGACGAACTCGCGGCCAATGATCTTGCGCTTCGCTTCCGGATCGGTCACGCCGGCCAGGTGGCCGAGGAACTGTTCGGACGCGTCGACGTGCACGACCTTCGCGTGCAGGCGGCCCTCGAACATGTCGAGCACCATCTTGCCTTCGTTCAGGCGCAGCAGGCCGTGGTCGACGAACACGCAGGTGAGCTGATCGCCGATCGCGCGATGGATCAGCGCAGCGGCGACGCTCGAATCCACACCACCCGACAGGCCGAGAATGACTTCCTCGTCACCGACCTGCTCGCGGATCTTCGCGACGGCTTCCTCGATGTGGTTGCTCATGATCCAGTCGGGCTTCGCACCGGCGATCTGCAGCACGAAGCGCTCGATGATCTGGCGGCCCTTCATGGTGTGCGTGACTTCCGGATGGAACTGCACCGCGTAGTAGCCACGCGCCTCGTCGGCCATGCCGGCGATCGGGCAGCTCGGCGTCGACGCCATCAGCGCGAAGCCCGGCGGCAGCTCGGCAACCTTGTCGCCGTGGCTCATCCAGACCTTCAGCATCCCGTGGCCTTCGTCCGTCTTGAAGTCCTCGATGCCGTCGAGCAGGCGCGTATGGCCATGCGCGCGCATTTCCGCGTAACCGAATTCGCGGTGGTCGCTCCACTCGACCTTGCCGCCGAGCTGCACGGCCATCGTCTGCATGCCGTAGCAGATGCCGAGCACCGGCACGCCGAGATCCCACACGGCCTGCGGCGCGCGCAGCTGATGGTCTTCGTAGGTGCTCGCGTGGCTGCCCGACAGGATCACCGCCTTCGGCGCGAACTCGCGGACGAAGTCGTCGGACACATCGTTCGGATGGATTTCGCAGTAGACGTGCGCTTCGCGCACGCGTCGCGCAATCAGTTGGGTGACTTGCGAACCGAAGTCGAGAATCAGGATTTTGTCGTGCATGGCTGCGGACGGGATGAAGAGAATAAGAAAAGCAGCGCATCATGCGCTGCGTCAATAGCATGGACAGCGGCGTCGGGCGGAAGGCAGCACGCTCGACGCATCGCCGGTCAATCCTGCATCGGCGGGCGTTCGTCGAGTGCGACGCCGCCTGACGCTCGACTGGAACCGGATGAAGCCGGCGACGATGCCGCAGGCGCCGCGGGACGGCTGACGACGGGTTCGACACGCTGCGGTGCGGGCGACGCCGCCGGCGCCATCGCCGGCTCGGCCGGCCG
>NZ_JAAGPB010000526.1:0-5315 GCF_017104585.1 Burkholderia sp. Ac-20392 | reverse complement strand
CACGCGGCGCCCCGTGAGCGGCACGACCGGAGCGCGCTCAGCCATTTGCCGGCTCCGATGCGGCCTGCGCCTGTGCCGCGCGATGCGCGTCGAGCGCGGAGAGATGCTCCTGCGCACGCGTGCGCAGCATCCGGCGCACGCGCGTCATGCCGACGTCGTGCTGGTACAGGTATTCGTGATCACGGGCATTCGGCGCGAGGCTTTCGAGGACGTAGCGGTCCTGCTCGAGCACGTCCCAGTGCAGGCCTTCGAGGCGGTTGCGGTACATGAAGCGCCACACGTCGCGCTGCCAGCCGCTGACCTTGCGCGTGCGCCAGAAGTAGACCTGGCAGTTGTCGCCGTCGACCGGCGTCGCGAAGCCGATGATCCCGAAGTTGCCGCCCGGGCCGAACTTCTGCTTGTACGGAATCGCGAGGCGCATCCACAGGCAGCCCGTTTCGCCGAGCTCGACCCAGTCGAAGTTCACGTCGCGCTGACCGATCTTCTCGAACATCAGGCCCGTTTCCGTCTTGCGCACGCGCATGTCGGCCTGCTTGTCGCCTTCGGCCATCGAGTGCGAGGTGGCGTGCAGGTACGCGCCGTGCATCGGGTCCATCACGTTGTCGATCGCGTACTGGTAATTGCACTTCCAGTTCGATACGCACAGGAAGTGGCCGTACGCGTCGTCGACCAGTTCCTCGGGCAGGTTCAGCGGCGCCGGCTCGCCGTGCGCTTCGTCGCCGAACCACAGGAAGATCGCGCCGGCCTTCTCTTCGACCGGATACGACTTCACGCACTTCGTGCCTTCGAGCGGACAGTTCGATACGGCCGGCACGCGGTTGACCGTGCCGCCGCCGTCGACTTCGATGCCGTGATACCAGCACGCGATGTTGCCGCCGAGGTTCCAGCCGAGCGACAGGCGCGCGCCGCGGTGCGGGCAGCGATCTTCGAGTGCGTGAACCTTGCCCTCGTGATCGCGCCACAGCACGATCTGCTCGGACAGGCGCGTGAGGCCGACCGGTGCATTCGACACCTGCCAGCTCGGCGCGACGGGATACCAGTAGTTCTTGATGCCGCGGTCGAGATAGGCACGGACCGGGTCGTGTTGTGCTGCGTGTTGTTCGGGGGACGTCATCAGTGTGCTCCGGATGCGGTTGTCGTCGGGTCGGCGGTCGGCGCTCAAGCGGTCATTCCGCGAGCGAGGCCATTTCGGCGCGGAAGCGCTCAGGTGTCCACACCGTGCCGTCCGGCGCGCGGAAGCCGATGCGGTTCAGGCCCGCGACGACATCGTCCAGCTCGATCGCGCCGGCTTCGAACACGCGTTCGAGCGCATCGCCGAGGTCGTTTTCGTACTGGGTTGGTGCGGCCTTGCGGTTCTGCCAGACCTGGTTCTCGACCTGGCCGGGGATTTCGATCTGCCCCTTGCCCGCGATGTTGTTCGGCTGCGGCGCCACCCACGGCTTCAGGAAGGGATTGAAGTTGACGGTCGCTTCTTTCATGTCATTCCACCTTGATCTGGATTTCCTCGCCGGCGAGACGCACCGCGTACTGCTTCAGTGCGCGTCCGCCCGGACCCTTCAGGCATTCGCCCGTCTTGATGTCGAACACGGCCTCGTGCAGCGGGCATTCGACCGTGCCTTCGTCGACGAACCCCTGCGTCAGCAGCGCGTACGCATGCGGGCATACGTTCTCGAGCGCATACACGTCGTCGCCGACGCGGTAGATCCCGATTTCGACGCCGTCGGTCCGCTTGAACTCGATCGGCGTGTCTTCCGACAGCGCGCCGGCGTGCCCGGCGCAAATCCATTGTTCAGACATCTCACACCCTTCCTTCTGATCGACTCTCGGTTTGTTCCGATTTGTTCCATACCCGGAACAACAGTTTATGGATGGTGATTATAGGAGTGACTTTCCACGAGTAAAACAAAAAGGTGCATGCCCTAGGGAAAACACTGACCGACGGGTCGGCGATCACGTACGCCCATCTCATTAAATGAAATTTTTTGTTATACGACGGGGATTTACCGGGTTTACGCGGGCTTCGCGCACCGCCGCCGGGCATTGGCCGGAAGCCCATCTGTCCCGAAAAAATTATTTTTGATCCAGTGCTTGACGCCTCTATACTCCATTCCATCAGAGGCACACTGTTCCTTATATGGAACATACGAATGCCCACTCGATGGCGAAACCGCGCGACGGCCGGCCGTTCCTGCGCATGCCGCCACGGCACGTTTTCATCAGGTTGGAGATTCAGGAGATCAAATGGTCAAGCACGCGGTAGCAGCAGCAGTGATCGGATTGGGCGCCGTGTCGGGCGCGTGGGCGCAGAGCAGCGTGATGCTGTACGGCAGCATGGATGCGGGCGTCGCGTACGTGAACAACGTCGGCGGCCATGCGAAGTGGGCGATGATCCAGGGCAATACGCAGCCCGATCGGTGGGGCCTGAAGGGCAAGGAAGACCTCGGCAATGGCCTGTCGGCGATCTTCCAGCTCGAAAACGGCTTCTATACGAACAACGGCCAGTTCGCGACCGCGAACACGATCTGGAACCGCGCGGCCTTCGTCGGCCTCAGCTCGGATCGCTACGGCACGCTGACGCTCGGCCGCCAGACGCCGCTGTCGTTCGACTATCTCGATCCGCTCAGCACGGCCTACCTCGCGATGAGCTGGTACGCGTTCCACCCCGGCAACATCGACGGGCTCGCCGCGACCGGCAACGTGCCGTACAACAACGCGGTCAAATACCGTTCGCCGACCTTCGCGGGCTTCTCGGCCGCGGCGACGATGGCGCTCGGCAACACGACGAACTTCTCGACCGGCAAGTCGGTCGGCGTCGCGCTGAACTATGCGAACGGGCCGTTCAAGGCGTCGGCCGTGTACTCGAACGAGCACGACCGCTCGATCCTGATCAGCACGACCGGCATCACGTCGTTCCAGGGGCAGAACACCGCGAACGGCTATACCGCGAACAAGGTCGAAAACATCGGCGCGGGCGCGTCCTACCAGTTCGGCGACTTCCTCGTGCACGGCCTGTACACGCGCACGAAGATGCAGTCGAACGGCTTTTCGGACACGTTCCAGAGCTACGACGCGGGTGTGAACTACCGCAGCAGCGCGTTCAACACGATCGCGGGCGGCGCGGCGACCACGACGCTGGCCGGCCGCCGCTGGACGCAGGTCGAGCTCGGCGACATCTATTCGTTGTCGAAGCGCACGCAGCTGTATGCGAACGTGCTGGTCGAACACGGGTCGGGCGGCGCGCAGGCCGCGTTCTTCACGGCTGGCGTGTCGAGCACCGCGAACCAGGTGATCGTGCTCACCGGCATCCACCACTCGTTCTGAACGAAGTCAGGCGTTCGCCGCCTGAAACGACAAGAGCGGCCCGCGGGCCGCTCTTTTTCTTTCGTGCATTGCATTTGCACGGCCGCCGGCCGCGCATCGGAACACTCAGAACATCGCGACCTTGTGGCGCGCGTGCGCGAATGTCGGATCGCTTTCGAGCGGACGATAGTTCAGCCGCTGTGACAGGTCGACCGCCGCGCCGCACACGGCTTCGACGAGCCGCTCCTTCTCGCGGGCCTCGCCGATCTCCGAGCGCGGCACCGTCGCGGTGATCGCCGCGACGATCGAGCCCGAATGATCGCGTACGGGCGCAGTGACCGCCGAAATGCCGCTCTCGAATGCCGCCTCGCTCATCGCGTAGCCGAGCCGCGCGTAATGGCGCACGCGTTCGTACAGTTCGTCGACGGTGCCCGGCGTGCGCTCGGTGAACTGCTCGAGCCGCTTTTCCGGATAGAGCTGGCGCAGCGCGTCGCGCGTCAGGTCGCCCATCAGCACGTGGCCGTGCACGGTCGCATGCGCGGGCAGGCGCGTGCCGACGTGCACCTTCACCGAACCGAACATCGACGCGTTGCTCTGCGCCTTCGCGACGAACACGACGTCGCGCTGGTCGCGGATCAGCAGATGCGTCGACAGGCCGGTCGCGTCGCGCAGCCGTTCGAGCACGGGCCCGCCGAGATCGGTCAGTTCGAGCGAATTCAGGTATTCGAAGCCGAGCCGCAGCACGCCGACGCCGAGCCGGAAATAACGGTCGCCATTCACGCGCTCGAGGAAACCGAGCGCTTCGAGGGTCTGCAGCAGGCGGAACGTGGTCGTGCGCGGAATGCCGATGCGCTTCGACAGCTCGGGCGCGCCGAGCACCGGCTCGCGCGCGGAGAATTCGGCGAGGATCCGCAGCCCGCGTTCGAGCCCCGGCACCAGATAGGACGACGCGCCGCCGGACGACTCGTCGTCGCCGGGCGCCGCGGATTCAGGTGCGTCGCTCATCGTTGTCTTGACCATGTGGACATGGACGGTAGGAAATCAGTCACGAAACAGGTCACGGATCGTCGTGGACGGGCGGTCATGCTACCTCGGCGCGCACGCAGGGTCGCACCCGCGCGCTTCGCCGCGACGCAGCATGCGCCGCCACGACTCCATGAAGAGTCATTCACGGTCGAGAGGATAGCAGTGATGGACAGCGCGACGCCATGCGGAAATCGCCGAACGGCCGGACAGCCGCCGCCCGGCCGTGTGCGCGGCGAGCGGCGAGCGGCGAGCGGCGAGCGGCAGAAGGATAGCGGTCGGCGCGGCATTCGACGTCGATGCGCCTACAGGCGCGACAGCAGAACCTTGATGTTCGCGCGGTCATACGTAAAGCCGCCGGCCGCGTCCGGCTCGAGCACCCGCGCAAGATCGACCGCATACATCCATCCGCTGCCCAGGCGGCCTCCGTTGATCGCCCGGATCCGGCTGCCGCCGACAGCGATCGCGGCATGAAAGACCGTACCGCCGCGCGAGAAGCCGACCGCGGTTCCCGCCGGAATGCTCGCGCGCCCGTCCCATTCACCGCCGGTCTCAAAGTTGAACCGGGTTCTCCAGTGCTGGCCGATCGTGTCGAGCAGCGCACCGGGCGTGATCATCGCGTCACCGCGCAGCAGATACCGGACATAGGCCGCAGCGTCGTAGCAGACACCGCCGGAAACATACTCGTTGATGTCGGCCATGCCGAACATCAGCGCCTGGGCGTGCTTCTGCCGTTCGGCGAAACCGGACTGGGCGACATGCCCGCCTAACTGGGACAGTTGCATGGGTGGCTCCTTGTGAAGAAGAAGGACGTCATCGTCCCTCCAACGCGATAACATCATATGTTATTACGATATTTACCCACCTCAGCGCCCCGCCCCGGACGTCACGGCATGCGCGCCCCCGAAGCCGGCGCAACGGCGGCCGCATCGGGATTCGGCGCGAGCCGCAGGCGCACGCGCAACGGCTGCAGCATGTCGGGCGGCGGCGGA
>NZ_JAAGPB010000525.1:0-233 GCF_017104585.1 Burkholderia sp. Ac-20392 | reverse complement strand
AAAAAAAAAAAAAAAAAATGAAACAAGTATAAGAAGATATAGTAATACAATAACTATATATACAAAGTTAAATACAAACACGAACAGTTCGTTGACTCTAGCATAGTCTCGACGCAACATACATCTAATGAATAACACTCAGAAGTGTCGCAGTTCGTTAGTAGCACAGACGACCGTCTTGTCACACACTATCGAGATCGATTACTAGAGTAAACCTAAATGTCTCATCACAA
>NZ_JAAGPB010000524.1:0-235 GCF_017104585.1 Burkholderia sp. Ac-20392 | reverse complement strand
TTCACGCGAGAGGATATGACGAGCCACGCAGATAGTCGAGATCAGTGTGATGCGAGACAGACACAGAGTATGAAGCAACACAATGGTGGTGAAAGCAAGGTGAAGATGAAACAGATACATAAGTAATACGTATGTGACAGAGAGAACGGTAGTGGGAAAGGATGTATCGTGCGGATGATGATGATCAATTAAAAGACACGTGGGTCTGTGGTGTTACGTTTGATTTTTTTTTTCA
>NZ_JAAGPB010000523.1:0-5203 GCF_017104585.1 Burkholderia sp. Ac-20392 | reverse complement strand
ACGATGACGGCGCCGGCGGCGGTGGCGATGAGCGGGTGGAGGCGTTGCTTTTGCGGCGTGGTTTGATTCTGGTTGTCCATTTTTTTCTCCGATGTCGATCCGGATCGGCACATCGGTGCCGGGCCGAACCCCACGCTCGGGAGCGAGCAGACTTGGCGTTCCTGCGCCTCGTTCTGGTCCCGTGGTCATGCGTGGTGACGCAAGGGGAGTGTCGTTCACCGGCACGCGGCGCGCCGTATCAAGGTGTAACGAATTGCAGCGGGGCGCCGGCAGCCATGACAGGGAAAACCCGCAGAAGGCCGTCGCGACGAGGGAGTAAAACGGGGGAGGATCGAAAGCCGGCGGACGCCGGCTGGCGGGATTTACGCGTCGTTACAAAGCTGACGCGTGCGCGCCGCAGGGCGCGGCGCACACGCGGGCGCAGCGATCAGTCTTCGCGGCGCAGATGCGGGAACAGCAGCACGTCGCGGATCGTCGGGCTGTCGGTCAGCAGCATCACGAGACGGTCGATGCCGATCCCGCAGCCGCCGGTCGGAGGCATCCCGTATTCGAGCGCGCGGATGTAGTCGGCGTCGAAGAACATCGCTTCCTCGTCGCCCGCATCCTTCTGCTCGACCTGCTTCTTGAAGCGTGCAGCCTGGTCTTCCGGATCGTTCAGCTCCGAGAAGCCGTTCGCGATTTCGCGGCCGGTCATGAACAGCTCGAAACGCTCGGTGATGCCCGGCACCGTATCCGATGCGCGTGCGAGCGGCGACACTTCGACCGGGTAGTCGATGATGAAGGTCGGCTCCCACAGCTGGGCTTCGGCCGTTTCCTCGAACAGCGCGAGCTGCAGTGCGCCGATGCCCGCGTTCAGGAACGCCGGCTGCGACACGTCGACGCCGAAACGCTTCAGTTCGGTGCGCAGGAACGCGTCGTCCGACAGCTGGCCGGCGGTGTAGTCCGGTGCGTACTTCTGGATCGCCTGCGTGATCGTCAGGCGATGGAACGGCTTCGCGAGGTCGAGCTCGCGGCCCTGGTACTGGATCGTCGCGGTGCCGAGTGCATCGATCGCCGCCTGGCGGATCAGCTGCTCGGTGAAGTCCATCAGCCAGCGATAGTCGGTGTACGCGGCGTAGAACTCCATCATCGTGAATTCCGGGTTGTGACGCGGCGACACGCCTTCGTTCCGGAAGTTACGGTTGATTTCGAACACGCGTTCGAAGCCGCCGACGATCAGGCGCTTCAGGTACAGCTCCGGCGCGATGCGCAGGAACATCTGCATGTCGAGCGCGTTGTGATGCGTGACGAACGGCTTCGCGGCCGCGCCGCCCGGGATCGGGTGCAGCATCGGCGTCTCGACTTCCATGAACTCGGCGTTGTCCATGAACTTGCGGATCGACGCGATCGTCTTGGTGCGGGCGCGGAACGTGTCGCGCGTTTCCGGCGTGACGATCAGGTCGACGTAGCGCTGGCGGTAGCGCATTTCCTGGTCCGACAGGCCGTGGAACTTGTCCGGCAGCGGGCGCAGCGCCTTCGACAGCAGGCGCAGTTCCTTGCACTGGACCGACAGCTCGCCCTTGTTGGTGCGGAACAGCACGCCGCGCGCCGCGACGATGTCGCCGAGGTCCCACTTCTTGAATGCGTCGTAGGTTTCCGCGCCGACGTCGTTCGGCGTCACGAAGAACTGGATCTGGCCCGAACCGTCCTGCACCGTCGCGAAGCTTGCCTTGCCCATCACGCGCTTGAGCATCATCCGGCCGGCGACCGACACCTCGACCGGGTTCGCTTCGAGCGCGGCCTTGTCCGAGTCGGCGAATGTCGTCTGCAGATCGGCTGCGTGATGCGTCGGGCGGAAATCGTTCGGGTAGGCGACGCCTTGCTCGCGCAGGGCGCGCAGCTTCTCGCGGCGCTCGGCGATGATCTGGTTTTCGTCCGCGGTGACGGCGGGCTGCGTTTGGGTCGGTTCGGTCATGATGGTCGGAATTCGGAGTGGGTGCGGCAACGCAAACGGGAAGGGCAAGGGGGCGCGACCCGGCGGGGTCGCGCCGCGGCGCTTACACGCCCTGTTTGAGGCTCGCGCTGATGAAGTCGTCGAGGTCGCCGTCGAGGACGGCGCGCGTGTTGCTCATTTCGACGTTCGTGCGCAGGTCCTTCACGCGGCTCTGGTCGAGCACGTACGAACGGATCTGGTGGCCCCAGCCCACATCGGTCTTGCTCGATTCGAGCTTGTCCTGTTCGGCCTGGCGCTTGCGCATTTCAACTTCGTACAGGCGCGATTTCAGCATCGCCATCGCTTCGGCGCGGTTGCGGTGCTGCGAGCGGTCGTTCTGGCACTGCACGACGATACCGGTCGGCATGTGCGTGATCCGCACCGCGGAGTCGGTCTTGTTGATGTGCTGACCGCCCGCACCCGATGCGCGGTACGTGTCGATGCGCAGGTCGGCCGGGTTGATCTCGACTTCGATCGAGTCGTCGATTTCCGGATACACGAACACCGACGAGAACGACGTGTGGCGGCCGCCCGACGAGTCGAACGGCGACTTGCGCACGAGGCGGTGGATGCCCGTTTCGGTGCGCAGGAAGCCGTATGCGTATTCGCCCGACACCTTGACCGTCGCGTTCTTGATGCCGGCGACGTCGCCGTCGGACTCTTCGAGCACTTCGGCCTTGAAGCCCTTGCGTTCGCAGTAGCGCAGGTACTGGCGCAGCAGCATCGAGGCCCAGTCGCATGCCTCGGTGCCGCCGGCGCCGGCCTGGATGTCGATGAAGCAGTTGTTCGGGTCGGCCGGGTTCGAGAACATCCGGCGGAACTCGATGTCGCCGACGCGCGACGCGAGCTTCGCGGCGTCTTCTTCCGACGCGACGAGGGTGTCCTCGTCGCCTTCCTCGCGGGCCAGCTCGAACAGGTCGAGCGCGTCGCGCAGGTCGCTATCGAGCGCCGTCAGCGTCGTGACGACGCCCTCGAGCAGCTTCTTCTCGCGACCGAGCGCCTGGGCGTTCTTCGAATCGTTCCAGACGTTCGGGTCTTCGAGTTCCTTGTTGACTTCGGTCAGACGCGCAGCTTTGGCGTCGTAGTCAAAGATACCCCCGAAGCTCGCCCGCGCGGGTGCGCAGGTCGAGCAGGGAGCTTTCGATCGCGTTGAGACGTTCCGCTTCCATGATCGTTCGCTATTCTTGCTTCGTAAAAAAGCGGAATTATAGCCGATCGGCAGGGTTGCCCGGTGACGCAGACGGTGCTCGCACGCGCGCCGCGGCCCCGTTCGGCGCGGCGTGCATGCCTCGGCGGGCAGTGCGGGCCGGGCGGCCCGCGCTCAGCCGGCCGCGTGTTCGACGATCAGCTGGACGCGCGTGACGCCGTTCCACGTATCGGCGACGAGGCGGTATGCGACCAGTGCGCTCTCCGGCAGCGGCTCCGTGTGGTTGAACCAGATCGCGTTGAAGCGCTGGCGGCCGCGCGCGAGCTGCAGCTTCAGGTGCTTTTCCTTCACGAGCGACTGCGACACGACGTCGAATTCGCCCGAGAAAAGCGGGGCCGGAAAGCCTTGCCCCCAGACGGCCTCGTCGAGCAGTCCGACGAACTGCGGCGTGAAGTATGCGTCCTCGAGTTCGCCGTCGGTCTCGATCACGCGGGCGAGCGCGTCGTCGGACAGCCATTCGCGCGCGACGGCCTCGAACGCGGCCGCGAAGCGCGGCACGTTCTCGGTGTCGAGCGTGAGGCCGGCCGCCATCGCGTGGCCGCCGAACGCGACGATCAGGTCCGGTTCGCGCTTCGACACGAGGTCGAGCGCGTCGCGCAGGTGGAAGCCGGGAATCGAGCGGCCCGACCCCTTGACCCGCTTGCCTTCGTCGTCCGCGTGCGCAAACGTGAACGACGGCCGGTGGAATTTTTCCTTGAGCCGGCCGGCGACGATGCCGATCACGCCCTGGTGCCACTCGGGGTTGAAGAGGGTGATCGTGCATGCGTCGGCCGGATCGACGTCGGCGAGATCGGCGAGCGCCTGCTGCTGCATGCCGGCCTCGATCTCGCGGCGTTCGCGGTTCATCACGTCGAGCTGCTGCGCGAGATCCCACGCGCGGCCGATGTCGTCGGTGATCAGGCACTCGATGCCGAGCGACATGTCGGAGAGCCGCCCGGCAGCGTTCAGGCGCGGGCCGAGGCCGAAGCCGAGGTCGAAGCCCGACGCCGTGCGCGCTTCGCGCGCGGCCGCGCGGAACAGCGCGGCGATGCCCGGCTGCATGCGGCCGTTGCGGATGCGCTGCAGCCCCTGCGCGACGAGCACGCGGTTGTTGCCGTCCAGTCGCACGACGTCGGCGACGGTGCCGAGGGCAACGAGGTCGAGCAGGCCGTCGAGGCGCGGCTCGGCCTCTTTGCTTGCGAACGCGCCGCGACGGCGCAGCTCGGCGCGTAGCGCGAGCAGCACGTAGAACATCACGCCGACGCCGGCGAGGTGCTTGCTCGGGAACGCGCAGCCGGGCTGGTTCGGGTTGACGATCGCGCGTGCGGAGGGCAGCGCGTCGCCGGGCAGGTGGTGGTCGGTCACGAGCACGTCGATGCCGCGTGCGTTCGCGGCTTCGACGCCCGCGACGCTCGCGATCCCGTTGTCGACGGTGATCAGCAGGTCGGGCTTGCGCGCGGCGGCGAGTTCGACGATCTCGGGCGTGAGGCCGTAGCCATATTCGAAACGGTTCGGCACCAGGTAGTCGATCTGCGCGCCGAACATCCGCAGGCCGCGCACCGCGACCGCACACGCGGTCGCGCCGTCGCAGTCGTAGTCGGCGACCACGAGCAGACGCCGCTTGTCGGCGATCGCGTCGGCGAGCAGCGATGCGGCGTCGGCGCAGCCTTTCAGCTGGGTGGGCGGAACGAGCCGCGCAAGCGCGGTCTCGATGTCGGCGGGGGACTGCACGCCGCGCGACGCGTACAGGCGCGCAAGGACGGGATGCAGGCCGTGGCGCGCGAGCACTTCGGCGTCGGCGGGCGCGACGGGGCGGGTAACGATCCGGGTCATACGGGGTCTGCTTGTTATTCGAACAGGGAGGCAAGCGCGCGGCGGCGCCAGAACTTGCGCAGGTCGCCGCGCGTCGCGTGCAGCGTCACGGAGCTCGTGTCGCCGCACAGCGTGAAGTCGACACTCGCGAGCTCGCTGTTCCGCAGCGCGGCGAGGGCCGGCGCGAACCAGTCGCGCTCGAGCGCGGCGAGTCCGTCGTGCCAGCGCGCCCG
>NZ_JAAGPB010000522.1:0-5413 GCF_017104585.1 Burkholderia sp. Ac-20392 | reverse complement strand
ACGGATGCCACCACAGCAGGCCGCCGATGACGACGACCGCGAGCGCGCCGGCCATCAGCGTGCGGCGCGGGCGACGTGCGGCGGGCGACGCGGGGTCTTTCGAAGGAGGCGTGGGCTTTTGTTCGTTATCCATCGTGATCTGTCAGGAAGACGGCGCGGCGGGCCGGAAATCGGACTGCTGGGCTGCGCGTGGGCGAGCGGTGCCGGGAGGGGGCGCCCGGCTCGGTCCGGGCCCCCGCCGGTCTGCGCGGGAAAAGAGCGGTGCGCACCGCGAGTGCGGCGCGACGATGGGCATGATCCTACGTCCCGTCCCCGTTACAGTCCAGTGGTCTATCTTTCAACGGGTTACGGTCGTTACAGAACGCGACAGGACGATGACGAAACGATTACACGCTGATGCGACGGGCCGGTGCGCCGCCGATCTCGCGGGTGATTTTCGCGATGCATTCGTGCAGCGCGGGCACCACGTGTTCGTGCAGCCATTCGGGCGGGCACTGGTGCGACGCGCCACCGCAATTCACCGAATAGCGCTGGCCCGACGGGCCGACGAAACCGGCCGCGACGGCATTCAGGCCTTCGCGCCATTCGCCGATCGCGATCGCGTGGCCGTCGCGCATCGCGTCGTCCAGCGCGGGGTTCAGGCGGGCGGACACATGCGGCCAGTCGTCGCCCGCCGTGGTGCGCAGCGACTCGAGCAACAGGCGGCGTTCGTCTTCCTCGAGTGCGGCAAGATACGCGCGGCCCACTGCGGTGCGTGCGATGTCCATCCGCGAGCCGATTTCGAGGCGCGTGACGAGCACGGCCGAGCGCGGCCGGATCACGTCGATCGCGACCATGTCGAGCCGGTCGCGCACCGCGAGGTGCACCGACAGCGACGTGCGTTCGGCCAGCTCGATCATGAACGGCCGCGAGCGCGCGCGGATGTCGAAGTTGCGCAGGAAGCCGTGGCTCAGTTCGAGTACCGACGCGGTGAGCACGAAGCGCTCGCTGTCGGGCAACTGGAACAGGAAGCCGGCGCTGACGAGCGTCGCGGTGATGCGCGAGACGGTCGGCTTCGGGATGCCGGTCAGTTCGGTCAGCTCGCGGTTGCTGACGGGCGCGTCGGCCGCCGCGATGCGGCGCAGCACGGCGAGGCCGCGGGCGAGGGCGGTGATCTCGTCGGGCGACGATTCACGGTCCCGCGACGCGGGAGGGGTTACAGTTGTCGACACGAGGGATTCTCTCTAATTCCGAAACTCGATTTCAATTTTGTTGGTATTGTAGGACTATTGTCAAAGGATGCATGTTCCGCAGGCAAACCGGTCATTGGATGAGATTTTACGGGTTCACCCTTGGTTTATTAGGAAAACGCTCAAATGAGCGTTGCCAGAAAGTGCATGAACCGGTGCAAATACCGCTTGACTTGTCGGGCGGAAACGGAAAGAATGTCTCACGTTTTCGAAACATCGTTTCAAGAGTTTAACCGGCAACGATGTTTCGCGCAGTCTCTCAGGTTCTAGCACGGCCCTCGGAATGGCTAGAACTTTTTTAGCGCCACGGTCTCCGTGGCGCTTTTTTTTGCCCATCTTTCTGCTCGTCCGCCCAGACGCGTCAGGCCCGTATTATCCCCCGATCGTCGAAACCCTCTGTTTGAACGCAGGCGGTGTCTGTTTGCGCACGCGCTTTGCGTGATGCGCAGGCGCAAAAAAAAGCGCGATGCCCGCACGGGGCATCGCGCATCAAACGGCGTGGAGCGCCGACGAATGAACGGTGATGAAGAAAGGGCGGGCCTGGCCGGGACGCAGGCCCGCCTCGCGTGGTCCGGTCAGGCTTTCGCGAGCTTGATGCTGGTCTGCTCGGCCGTCAGGTAGCCGACGCTGGCGCCGAAGCGGTCCTTGAAGTTCGCGCGCACGAGCGGATCGAGCGTCGGCTTGACCTTGTCGTGCAGCGGCGATTCCCAGTCGCCCGCGTGCTGGAAGTTGCTCATGATGTAGGTCCAGCCGTTGATCTCGTCGACGGCGTGCAGGCCCGTCGATTCGGCGCCCGCCGGGCACGACAGCACGCGCACCAGCGACTTCGTGTCGACGTTGTAGGCCCACAGGAAGTTGTTCACGTGCATGCCCGAGTCTTCGCCGATGAAAAGGGTGCGCAGCTTTTCGGAGAACTTCAGGTTGTCCGGGTTCGCGATCTTGTCCGGGTTCGCGAGGTTGCCGAGCCCGTCGGCGGCGGCGAGATCCTCGCCGACCAGCGCGGCCGGCGCACCCATGTCGACCGGCACCCATTCGCTGTCGATCGCGCTGCCCGTCGTGTCGCGCTGGCTGCCCTTCAGGTTCAGTGCATAGACGGCGCCCGCGGCGATCTTCTTGTCGACCGCGACGTCGCGCGACACCGAATTGCCCTTGACCATCGACGTCTCGATCCGCGACATCGCCGTGTAGACGATCTTGTCCTTCGCGTTCACGGTCGTGCCTTCGAGCTTCGTGAAGCCCATGCTGCCGCCGAGCAGCGCCGCGTAGCGGTGTGTCTCGAGGAACGCGGCCGCCTTTTCCATCCCCGGCTTCACGCGCATCCAGTTGAACTTGCCGCCGAAGTGGATCTTCGTGTAGCTCGCATCGTTCGGGTCGGTGGTCGTCAGGTCCATGATGTCCGACGCCTTCAGCGTGTTCGCGAGCGCTTCGATCTCGCTGCTCGTGGCGTGGCCGATCTTGATCCACGTGAGCGTCGCGGTGCCCGCGCCGGCGGACGACGTCTGCGTCCACTTCGCGACGTACAGCGTGCCGGCCGACAGGTCGGCCGCCTTGTCGGCGACGAACATGAACAGGCCGCCGTTGGTGGCGTCGTCACCCATCATCACCGTGCGCTGGTCCGGCATCACCTGGATCAGCTCGTGCGAGATGCGGCCGAGGCCGTAGTGCTTCTTCACGGTGCCGGTGCCGTCCGGATTCACGGTGATCTCGGGCAGGTGGCCGTAGTGGTAGGGGTTCGCCTTCGTCTCGTCGCCGAACGTGTTCTTGCTGAACGCCTTGAACTGCGCGTCGGTCGCGACCTTCGTCGCGTCCGGCTCGTACTCCTCGCTCGACAGGTGCGTGCCCCACGGCGACAGGCTCGCGCCGCACGTGATCCACAGGCCGTGCGCCTTCGACGTGTCGACGTTGTGGTACTTGACGACCTTCAGCGCGCCGTTGGCCGGATCCTGGTCGAGCGTCAGCACCGCGATCGGCGACGGCAGCTGGCCGTACTGCGATGCGCTGGCCTGGTCGCGCGTCGTGTATTCGAACTGCACGACGGCGAACACCGTGTTGCCCTTCACGCCGGACACGTTCGCGTTCTTCAGCGTCAGCAGCGAGCTGCCGTCCGGGCAGTCGGAATAGAACTGGCGCTCCTTGCCGGCTACCGAGCGATCGATGATCGGCTGGTTGTTGATGTCGTAGTAGCCGCCCGCGAGCGTCGTGCCGCCCTTGCCGTCCGGCACCAGGTCGCCCGTCACGAAGAACGGCCGGTACGCCAGCTTGAAGTTGCGCGCCGAGCCGTCCGAGAACGACACCGACAGCGTCGAGCCGACCGTCGTCGTGGCCATCGCGGCCGCGTTGTCGAGCGTGGGCGCGGCCATCGCCGAGAACGTCGCCGACGTGTACGCAGCGGCGATCGGGGCCGGCGTCGACGCCGGATTGTCGTCGCCGCCGCAACCCGTCAGCAGGGCCGGCAGCGCGAGGCCGGAAAGCGGGAGCATCGGCGCGCCGGCGAGGATCTTCAGGGCCTGACGACGGGAAGTATTGGGCAACGCGGGCATGTGGTGTCCAGTTTCAGTTGTTGGAAGAATGGCCTTCGCGAAGCAGGCGGTCGGCAAGCTCGGCGAAGGCAAATTGAAAACTGGACGGAAGTGTAAGGACGCTAGATGAAAGTTTTTTGAATTGAAAACGTAATGGTTCGTCGGGCGTTCGTCAGGCGCTCAATCGCGTTCGGGCGTCGCCGAGATGCGGTGGATCGACAGGTCCGCGCCGTCGAACTCGGCTTCGCGGTCGAGGCGCAGCCCGACGGTCGCTTTCAGTGCGCCGTAGACGAGCGTGCCGCCCGCGGTTGCGATGGCAATGCCACCGAGCGTGCCGACGAGCTGCGACATGAACGACACGCCGCCGAGACCACCCAGAGCCGGCAGGCCGAACACGCCGGCCGCGAGGCCGCCGAGCGCGCCGCACATGCCGTGCAGTGGCCACACGCCGAGCACGTCGTCGATGCGCCACTTGTTCTGCACGCAGGTGAACATCGCGACGAACAGCGCGCCGGCCGCGGCGCCCGTGACGAGTGCGCCGATCGGGTGCATCACGTCGGAGCCCGCGCACACGGCGACGAGGCCCGCGAGCGGCCCGTTGTACGTGAAGCCCGGGTCGTTGCGGCCGGCCATCCATGCGGCGAGCGTGCCGCCGACCATCGCCATCAGCGAGTTCACGGCGACGAGGCCGCTGATCTTGTCGAGCGTCTGCGCGCTCATCACGTTGAAGCCGAACCAGCCGACCGCGAGCACCCACGCGCCGAGCGCGAGGAACGGGATGTTCGACGGCGGGTGCGCGGCGATCCGGCCGTCCTTCGCATAGCGGCCGTGGCGCGCGCCGAGCAGCAGCACGGCCGGCAGCGCGACCCAGCCGCCGAACGCATGCACGACGACGGAGCCCGCGAAATCATGGAACGGCGCACCGAACGCGTGCGTGAGCCAGGCCTGCACGCCGAAGCGGTTGTTCCAGGCGATCCCTTCGAAGAACGGATAGATGAAGCCGACGATGATCAGCGTCGCGACGAGTTGCGGATTGAACTTCGCGCGCTCGGCGATGCCGCCGGACACGATTGCAGGGATCGCCGCCGCGAAGGTCAGCAGGAAGAAGAAGCGCACGAGCGCGTAGCCGTTGTGCTGCGACAGCGTGCCGATGTCGTCGAAGAACTCCACGCCGTACGCGATCGTGTAGCCGATGAAGAAGTACGCGAGGGTCGACACCGAGAAGTCGACCAGGATCTTCACGAGCGCGTTGACCTGGTTCTTCTTGCGGACCGTGCCGAGTTCGAGAAATGCAAAGCCCGCGTGCATCGCGAGCACCATGACGGCGCCGATCAACAGGAACAGTGTGTCGACGCCGGATTTCAGACCATCCATGCCGTGGCTTCCTTGCGCAAAAAACGGGCAAGGAACGCAAGTATCGAGCCAACTTGGTGAACGACTGCGTGGAGTTGGTGCTTCAACACCGTGTGGTGCGGCAATCCGGTGAATCGTGCACGGGAAGGGGGCGCGGCCGGTGCGGGGGCGACGTGATGCCGGTTGCACGCGTGTGGTGCGGCGCGTGCGGAACTGGTGCGTGTGACGAGCCGATTGGTGCGGCGTGGTGCGTCGTGGTGCGCGACGGTGCGTCGCTGCGCACCGTTCCGGCGCGTCAGTGACGCGGGAACA
>NZ_JAAGPB010000521.1:0-5551 GCF_017104585.1 Burkholderia sp. Ac-20392 | reverse complement strand
GCGCATGTTGCGTGCGTGCATCAGCCGCCTTCCTCTGACGATTGACCGAAATCAATTCGAACCGGCCGCGCGGGCGCCTGGCGGGCCCGTCGACCCGTTGCGCCCGCATGCGCGGGTGAGCCGATCCGGCGTGCACCGCATCGTCCGAAAGCGCCAGGCGCCAGCGCCGGCGCGGCTTTGCGCGCCGCGCAGCCGCCCGTTCAGGGTTCTCGCCGCATACGCCACCGGGATAACACCCATCTAGCCGCGCGCCGGCCGCATCGTTATACCGTTCATGACAATGTCCACCTCACGCGCGATTCATGCACGGGGGGATTTTATTCGGACGGAAATGCGGCCAATATGTCGGTTCGATCGAGGTCCGTCGCGCGCGACGGCGAGCCGGCGCGATACCAACGCCAAGCGGGGAACAACGATGGTTGCTAGGTCACCTGACGCAAACGGGCAAGCGGTGTCCGAGATGACGCATGTGTCCGTCACCGCGCCCGAAGACGGACGCAAGCTGTTCGTGATCATGCGTTCACCCGATGAGCCGTTGCTTGCGCAACTGCGCGGGCTCGGCTGGGAAATCGCCGTCGCCAAGACGGCCGGCGCCGCGCAGAACATGACGTCCGGCGTGAGCGTCGCCGCCGGTCTGGTCGATTTCACCGGGTTCACGTCGCGCGACTATCCCGCGCTGAAGGCGTGCCTGAGCCAGCCGTCGATCGGCTGGATTTCCATCGCGCAGGCCGGCATCACGATCACGCCCGCGGTGCGCGAGCTGATCCGCAGCTATTGCTTCGATTACGTGACCCTTCCGTTGCCCTACGAATGGATATCGCACGTGCTCGGCCACGCGCGCGGGATGGCCGCGCTCGATCGCGTCGACGGCGCGGCCTATGCGGCGTCGATCGGCGAACACGGGATGATCGGCAACTGCGAGGCGATGCAGCAGCTGTTCAGCACGATCCGCAAGGTCGCGAAGACCGACGCGAGCGTGTTCATCTCCGGCGAATCGGGCACCGGCAAGGAGCTGACGGCGCTCGCGATTCACGAGCGCTCCGGCCGCGGCAAGGGGCCGTTCGTCGCGATCAATTGCGGTGCGATTCCGCATCACCTGCTGCAGTCGGAACTGTTCGGCTACGAGCGCGGTGCGTTCACCGGCGCGAACCAGCGGCGCGCGGGCCGGATCGAATCGGCGAACGGCGGCACGCTGTTTCTCGACGAAATCGGCGACATGCCGGTCGAAAGCCAGGCGAGCCTGCTGCGTTTCCTGCAGGAAGGGAAGATCGAGCGGCTCGGCGGCCAGGAATCGATTCCGGTCGATGTACGGATCATCTCGGCCACCCACGTGGATCTCGACAGCGCGGTCGAGGCCGGGCGCTTCCGCGCGGACCTTTATCACCGCCTGTGCGTGCTGCGCATCCACGAGCCGCCGCTGCGCGCGCGCGGCAAGGACATCGACATCCTCGCGCACTACGTGCTGCAGAAATTCAAGTCCGACAGCGGCCGCAAGATCAGCGGCTTCACGTCGGCCGCGCTCGATGCGATGCGCCGCTACGAATGGCCCGGCAACGTGCGCGAGCTGATCAACCGCGTGCGGCGCGCGATCGTGATGGCCGAGAGCCGGCTGCTGACGCCGCACGATCTCGGGCTCGACACGCCGGGCGAAACCGAACCGGTGACGCTCGAACAGGCACGGGCGCTCGCCGAGCGCACCGCGATCGAGAATGCGCTGCTGCGCAACGATCACCGCATCAACAAGGCCGCGGCCGAACTCGGCATTTCACGCGTGACGCTCTACCGGATGATGATCGAGCACGGGCTGAACGATCACGACAACAACGGCGGGAACGGCGACAACGGCGGTCACGACGGCACGCCGTCGGGCGACGCGGGGCACCAGCGGGTCGGCTGAGCGGCGCACGCGTGGCGTGTGAACCGGTTCAGCGACAGGTCCAGAGCCGGTGCAGCACGAACGTGACGGGCGGCACGCACAGCACGACCGCGACGACGCTCCACGCGCGGGCGAGGCCGAGCGTCCCGGTGCCGTGCGCAAGCAGCATCGTCATGCCGAGGCCGGCCATCGCGACGGCGAGAAAGCGCACGAAGTTGCCCCACGTCACGGGCGACGAAAAACTCCACAGCGTATTGGCGAGATACGAGAACGCGGTCGAGCAGGTGAACGCGACCGCGTTTGCGCCCACGGGCGTCGCGTCGAACCGCGCGAACATCGCGGCCGCGATCAGCGCATGCAGCGCGGTCGAGCCGACGCCCGACACCCCGAAGCGAATCAGCCTGGCGCGTTCGGCGGTATGGAGGGTGCGGATCATCGGGCGCGGTCGTTCGGGCGGCGTATGGGGCGTGTGGAGCGGGGGCATGGGGCGCGGCATACGCCGGCAACAGGCGCCGACGCAAACATGATGCGCGCCGGTTTCGCAGTATGGCCATGCGGTCGGCCGGCCCGACGCCGGCCGATGGATGCGCGGACAACGCGCGGCTCGCGCGCCGCCGACGGCATGTAAAGCGCATGAAACATTTCGCCTCGGCAGCCGGGCAAATATGTGCGGCAAATCGGGGTGAAAGGCCTGCAACCCATCGGTAAAAATGCCGCGCTGCATTGTTCAGCCTTATCCGGCAAGGCTGGGCCGCCGCGCGGCCGATACGTGCCGCGCGCCGCGTGTTTCAGTTTCGTAACTTCCAGCCTTCCGCACCCGTTCCGGCCGCCACGCTGCCCGGTCAAACCCTTGTCCGGGCGGGCTCGCGCGAAGCTGGCCCGCTCCTTGCGAAAGTGGGCGTGCGAAAGTCGACGATGCACGGTCCGTCCGGTTCGGCAGCGAACCCTGTCAGTACCGGTGAGGACACGGTCCGCGGGGATGCGGCGGCGGAGCGCGGCACGACAGCCGCGTTCCGGCGAGCACGGAGCGTCGTCGCCTGATCGTCGGAGCACCGGCTTTGTCCGGTTGCCGGAACAACCATCAAACTGAAACGGGGAAGAAAAATGATCGATCGCCACACGCCGCGGCCGGCAGGCCGCGATCGCAGTGATTCGGAGCATCGCCGGTCGAACGTCGCTCTCGCAGCCGGCCGGCATGCATCGACAGGCCATCTCTCCGCGCCCGGTGCGAGGCGGATCCGGCTGATTGCCGGTCATCCGCGCCGGGTCGGCACTTTCCTGCACGCGAACCCGATACGCAAGGGCATGTGCGCACGGGCGCCGGTACCTCGACGCCCGGTCTTCGCCTATTGACTGAAGTCGCACGATATCCGTTCGCGTCGGGCATCGCCCCCGCGAACGATCGATCTGCAATCCGAATGAAATGCGCGGCGTCGTGCCGCACCGACGACGGATGATGCATTCGATGTGACGGCAAGCGGCATCAAGCGCTCGCCGTCTGGTTGTGAGGGGAGGGGCGGTCGGACGCGCGCGACGGGAGTGGCGCCCGTACGCGCGCGACGCCGTTTCAGCCGCCGTAGATGTCGAAGTCGAAGTACTTCGACGCGAGCCGCTTGTAGGTACCGTCCTTGACCATGTCGAGGATGGCGCCATCGATCTTCGCCTTCAGGTCGGTGTCTTCCTTGCGCAGCCCGATGCCGGCGCCGATGCCGAGCACCTTGTCGTCGACGAGCTCGGGGCCGACGAACGTGTAGTTCGCACCGCGCGACGATTTCAGGAACCCGATGGCCGCCTGCACTTCATCCTGCAGCGCTGCGTCGAGGCGGCCCGAGGTCAGGTCCGCGTATACGCCGTCCTGGTTCTGGTACGACACGACGTTCGCGCCTTGCTTGCCCCAGTACGCCTTCGCGTACGTTTCCTGCGTCGTGCCCTGTTCGACGCCGATCGATTTGCCCTTCAGCGATTCGGCCGTCGGCAGCAGCGGCGAGCCCTTCTTCACGACGAGCCGCGTCGGCTGGTTGTAGATCTTCGTCGTGAAGCCGATCTGCTGCGCGCGCTGCGGCGTGATCGACATCGACGACAGCACCGCGTCGAACTTCTTCGCCTTCAGCGCCGGAATCATCCCGTCGAAATCGTTCTCGAGCCACACGCACTTCGCCTTCAGGCGCGCGCAGATCTCGTTGCCGAGGTCGATGTCGAAGCCGACGAGCTTGCCGTCGGGTGCCTTCGACTCGAACGGTGCGTAGCTGGCATCGGTGCCGAAGCGGATCGTGGTCCAGTCCTTCGCGACGGCGGGGCCTGCGGATACCGCGAGCAGGGCGATCGAAACAGCGGCAATCAGTCTCTTCATGGTGCGTTCCTTGGCGGGTGCTTCCGGGTTCTGTGCGACACGGTTTCACGGACACGAACCGCGTCTGCGCGCGGTGTCCGCACGGCCATTAACGCAGAAAATAAAATCAGAGTCCAGAATGGACAAAAAATATCGTTTCGTCGGGTGGGCGGGTCGGTCGGTGGGTCTCGACCCTTGCAAAAATACGAAAATGGACTAATCTTGTTAGTAAATTCGTTTCGAGACTAACGATCATGTCACAGCCCGCCTATGAATCGCACTCCGCCCCGCCGCAGGCCTCGGTCGCGCAGATGTCGGCGGCCGGCCTCCGTGCGTTTTTCAACATCGCACGCGACTGGGAACTGACGATCGACGAACAGATCGTGCTGCTCGGGTCGCCTGGCCGTTCGACGTTCTTCAAGTGGAAAGCCACGCCGGAATCGGCGCGGCTGCCGCGCGATACGCTCGAGCGCCTGTCGCTGCTGCTCGGCATCTACAAGGCGCTGCAGATCCTGCTGCCGCAGCCGGCCGCGGCCGATGCGTGGGTCAAGCGGCCCAACGACGCGGCGCCGTTCGGCGGCAAGCGCGCACTCGACCGGATGCTCGCCGGCAACGTCGGCGATCTGGTCGCCGTCCGGCAATATCTCGACGCGATGCGAGGTGGCTGGGCGTGACAATGCCGATCCAAGCACAACAATGGCCCACGACGGCGGTCGACTGGGCGCCAGCCTATCGCGTGATCCCCACTCGTTTTCCGGCGATCAACCTGTTCGACCGCGTGGCCTCGGCGGACGATTTCGACGCGCTCTACGCGCTCGAATCGCTGACCAACGATCGCATCCGCAATGAAGTCGGCGCGCTCGACCTCGTGCCGCCCGCCGAGCGCCGCTACGGGCAGGGCTGGGGGCCGATCATGGCCGCGTTCACGCACCTGAATCCGCAGGGCAGCCGCTTTTCCGACGGCAGCTATGGCGTGTTCTACTGCGCGCGTTCGCGCGATACGGCGATCGCCGAAACGCGGTATCACAGCGCGCTGTTCCTGGAAGCGACGAAGGAGCCGCCGATGCGCCAGCAGATGCGGCTCTATACGGTGATCGCGCAAGGCGACGTGGCCGACATACGCGCATGGCCGAAACGCGATCCGGCGTTGCTGCACCCGCTCGATTACAGCGCCGGGCAGGCGCTCGGTCGCGCGGTGCGCAATGCGGGCGGCGCGGGGATCGTCTATCCGTCGGTGCGCGATCCGCGCGGCGAGTGCCTGGCGGCGTTCCGCACCGCGCTGCTGCGCGACTGCCATCACGCGGCCTACCTCGAATACAACTGGAACGGCTCGGCCGTCGATGCGA
>NZ_JAAGPB010000520.1:0-5593 GCF_017104585.1 Burkholderia sp. Ac-20392 | reverse complement strand
GTCGAGCTTGCGCACGACCGTCTCGAAATCCTCGTACGAGTAGTGCATCAGCTTGCCGGACAGGCGCTGCGCGGCGCCGTCGAACACGAGGCGCTCGTGCACGAGATCGTCCGAGAAGCGCGCGGCGCCGCGCCGGAACAGGCGCGGGATCCAGTCCGGATACCAGCCGCTGTGGTGGATCCACTGGCCGCAGAAGCTCGACAGCCGGTCGACGGCATAAACTTGTGCGGCCGGCGCGCGGATCGTGTCGCGGATCGACTGCGCGAGCTCCGGGGTGACGACTTCGTCGGTATCGAGGGACAGGATCCAGTCGGTGTCGAGCGTGTCGAGCGCGCGGTTCTTCTGCGGGCCGAAGCCCGGCCAGTCGCGCTCGACGATCACGCGCGCGCCGTGCGCCTGCGCGATCGCGACGGTATCGTCGGTGCTGCCGCCGTCGATGACGACGACGTCGTCGGCGAACGACAGCGCGGCAAGGCACTGCGCAAGCCGCGCGGACGCGTTGAGGGCGATGAGGGCGACGCCGAGGGAGGGTTCAGCCATGAAATCGTCGGAAAGGCGGAGAAAACGGTGAGCGGCAGTATACCCGCGGCCCGGCCGCCGCCCGTATCGGCCGTGACCGTGCCGGCCGGGGCGGTGCGGCTATAATGTTGAGCCCTTTTCGGCACCCGCCCGACAGGGCGACACCCCGGGCGACCACGTCCGGGCGCCGCTTCGCGGCTCAAGAAGGATTGCCTTGGAAACCCAGAACACTCTTCGCAAACCGATGGACGGCACGGGCACCTCGCCCGTCACGGTCCTCAAGCGCCTGTGGCCGTACATCCGGCCGCTGATCGGCATCGTGGTGCTCGCCGTGATGACGATGGGCGTCGTCGCGGCCACCGAGGCCGGGATCCCGGCGCTGCTCAAGCCGCTGCTCGACCACGGCTTCGGCTCACACGGCAGCGACCGCGCGAAATGGTACGTGCCGATGGCCGTGATCGGGCTTGCGCTCGTGCGCGGCGTATCGCAGTACGCGTCGAATTACCTGCTCAACTACGTATCGAACCGCATCCTGCTGCAACTGCGGCTCGAGATGTTCCAGCGGATGCTGCACACGGGCGCGTCGTTCTTCCAGCGCGAGACGGCGAGCACGGTGATCAACGCGATCGTGTTCGAGGTCAACCAGATCCTGTCGGTGCTGACCGGCGTGATGGTCACGCTCGTGCGCGATTCGCTGACGGTGATCTTCCTGCTCGGCTACCTGTTCTACCTGAACTGGCGGCTCACGCTGATCGTCGCGGTGATCCTGCCGGGCATCGGCTGGCTGGTCAGCAAGATCAACCGCCGCCTGCGTCGCCTGAACCGCGAGCACCAGACGCTGACCAACGAGCTGTCGTACATCGTCGAGGAGACGGTTGGCGGCTACAAGGTCGTCAAGGTGCACAACGGTGAAGCGTACGAGATGGACCGCTTCACGCAGATGAGCAAGCGCCTGCGCGGCTACGCGATGCGCATGACGATCTCCGGCGGCCTTGCGCAGCCGCTCACGCAGTTCCTCGCGTCGATCGCGCTCGCGGTCGTGATCACGATCGCGGTCGTGCAGTCGTCGAACGACCAGACGACGGTCGGCGGCTTCGTCGCGTTCGTCACGTCGATGCTGCTGGTGATCTCGCCGCTCAAGCACCTGATCGACGTCAACCAGCCGCTGCAGCGCGGGATGACGGCCGCCGAGCTGATCTTCGGGCTGATCGACGAACCGGCCGAGCCGCAGGGCGGCGGCCGGCCGCTGGCACAGTCGCGTGGCGACATCGAGTTCCGCAACGTGTCGTTCGACTACGGCGCGGCCGAGCGGCCGACGCTCGACCGCATCTCGTTCAAGGTCGCGCCCGGTGAAATGATTGCGCTCGCGGGCCCGTCCGGCAGCGGCAAGACGACGCTCGTGAACCTGCTGCCGCGCTTCTTCGACCCGACCGACGGGGCAATCCTGGTCGACGGCGTGCCGGTTGCCGACTACGACCTCCACGCGCTGCGCGGCCAGATGGCGATGGTCAGCCAGGACGTCGTGCTGTTCAACGACACGATCGCCGCGAACGTCGCGTACGGGCAGACGCCCGACCGCGCGCGCGTGCAGGCCGCGCTCGAGGCCGCGAACCTCGCCGATGCGGTCGCCGCGATGCCCGACGGGCTCGACACGCTCGTCGGCGGCAACGGGATGCGGCTGTCCGGCGGCCAGCGCCAGCGGCTCGCGATCGCACGTGCGATCTACAAGGACGCGCCGATCCTGATCCTCGACGAAGCGACGTCGGCGCTCGACTCGGAATCGGAACGCCACGTGCAGGCCGCGCTCGAACGGCTGATGGAAGGCCGCACGACGCTCGTGATCGCACACCGGCTGTCGACGATCGAGCGCGCGGACCGCATCCTCGTGCTCGAGGCCGGCAAGATCGTCGAAGAGGGCAGCCACGACGAATTGCTGCGCCACGGCGGCCTCTACGCGCACCTGCATCGGATCCAGTACCAGCAGCAGGCAGCGTAACGCACGGTCATGTGCGCGGTCATGTGGCCGCGCGAAACCGTGTGCTAGTCTTCATCGGGTAGTCCGAGTGGTTTCGTTCGACGTGACAACACGGAGGGAAGGCACGATGAAGAAGATGCACGGGATGATGCTGGCCGCGGTGATCGCGGCGGGTTTCGCCGCGCCGGCCGCGATGGCGCAGGATCACGACAACCGCAACGACCAGGGCGACCATGGCATGCAGCACGGCCATGGCCCGAAACGCATGCCACCCGGCCAGATGCGCCACGAGGAAGACGTGCCGCCGCGCTGGGCCGACCAGCCGCGCCGCGAGTGGCACAAGGGCGACCGGCTGCCCCCCGAGTTCCGCGATCGCCAGTACGTGATCGACGACTGGCGCGGCTATCACCTGAGCCCGCCGCCGCGCGGCTATCAATGGGTCGGCGTCGGCGGGGATCACCTGCTGGTGCAGATCGGTTCCGGCATCGTGCTGCGGATCGGCGACTGACCCGGCCGGCTGCCCGGCACGGATCGCGATGCCGCGATGCGCGCCGGGCAGCCGGTTCACCGCATCACTTTGCCGCCGCGTGGCGGAACCAGCGGCGTTCGATTTTCGACATCACCCAGCACACGCCCAGCGCACACACGGTGCCGAGCGTGACCTCGCCGAGCCGCATCAGCGGAATGTCCCACAGCGGGCCGTCGCCCGGAAACAGCAGCACGATCGTCGCGGTTACGCCGCCGAGCCGTGCCGCGCTGCCGACATTCAGGCACCAGCAGCAGACGATCACGACCGCGACGGTAATCGCGTAGGCGACGAGGCGGTCGCCGCCGAGCGCCGCGCCGGCGAAGCCGAGCACGCCGCCGACCATCGCGCCGATGAACTGGTCGCGCGACAGCGACATCGTGTCCGAGTAGTTGTGCTGCGTCACGGAGATCGCGGTGATCGCCGCCCACACGGCCTGCTCGGTGTGCAGCGCGCGGCTGATCACGTACGCGAGACATGCGCCGCACACGGCCTGCAGCGCCATCAGCCCGCCCTGCGCGAGCCGTTCGCTGAATGACAGCCCCTTGAACAGATCGAAGATCGACTGCTGGATCTGCTGGCGGGCTTCGTTGAGTGTCCTGATCGTATCCATCATGCGTTGGCCAAGAAGCGGGTGACGGCGGCGCGCCGGTGTCAGCGCGCCTGTTCGGGTGATGCGGCGGCCGGTTCGTCGGCGGCCGCGTCACCGTTCTCGACGCGCGTTTCGGGCATCACGAGCCAGACCAGCAGCACCGCGAGCGCACCGGCGCCCGCGAGCCCGAAGAAGCTCACGGCGTTGCCGAAGTGATCGGCGACGTAGCCGGCCGCGGCCGTGCTGAGCGTCGCGCCGATCCCGGCCGCGAGCCCGAACAGCCCGATGCACAGGTTGTAGCGGCCCTTGCCGCCCGCGACGTCGGCCGCGATCAGCGGCAGCATCACGCCGAATACGGCCGCGCTGATGCCGTCGAGCATCTGCACCGGCACCAGCAGGTACGGGCTGCTCACGCCCGCGAACAGCAGCGCGCGCACCGGCAGTGCCGAGAACCCGAGCAGCAGGATCGGCCGGCGCCCCCAGCGTTGCGCGGAGCGGCCGACCCACGGCGACAGCATCGCGACGATCGCCTGCGGCACGATGATGCACGCGGCGATCACGAGCTGCACGTTCTCGCCCATCCCGGCCGTGACTTCGCCGGCCGCGAGGTTCAGCATCGCCGCGTTCGACAGGTGGAACAGCACGACGCACGCCGCGAAGATCAGCATCCGGCGGTCGCGCAGCAGCTCGAGGAGCGTTTCGCGTTCGCCGGCTTCGTCGTGGTCGTCGGGCTTCGACGACTGCGGGATCACCTCGTGCGTCGGCTGGATCATCGCGAGTGCGAACAGCGCGGGCAGCGCCAGCACGGCGGTCAACCAGAACACCGCGCGCGCGGAGAAGTATTCGCCGGTGAGCCCCATCAGGCCCGCCGCGACGGCGCTGCCGATCGACGCCCAACGCGCGTTGCGGCCGAGCCGGTCGCCGAGGTCGGCTCGGCCGACGAGCGAGAACGAGATCGCGGCCATCGCCGGCACGAGCATGCAGCTCGCGAAGCCGTGGAACACCTCGGCGGCGATCACCGGCACGATCGTCGGGCTCGACGCGAGCAGCACAGCGGACAGGATGATGGCCGCGATGGCCCACGCGGCCGCGCCTTTCTTGTTCTTCAGCGCATCGACGGCCGCGCCGCCCGGCACCTGGCTGACCATCGCGCTGATCGTGCCGATCGACAGCACCATGCCGATCTCGCCCTGCGTCCACTTGTGCGACGCGAGGTAGGACGCGATGAACGGACCGAACCCTGTTTGAACGTTTGCAACGAAGAAGTTGAGCCAGTCGAGGGACCGGAGACTGCGTGCGCTGACGGAATGCTTGATCGTCATCGGGTCGCACTCGCAGACGAAGCCGGCACCGGTGCCGGGGCAACGGGCGGGAAGACCGCGACGATCGGCTTGTCGGCCGCGTAGGGCGGCGACGCCTTGATCTGTGCGTCGTTCAGGTCGAGCTGCGGATGCAGCGCCTTGTCGCGCGTGACGAAGCGCAGTGCGCCCCAGCTCGCGGCGATTGAACGGCGGTCGGTATTGACGAGGCCGCCGAGGTCGAGCACGACCGCCTGCGGCTGCGATGCGCGGTCGATCAGCACGTCGACGATACGGCCGATTTTCGTGCCGTTCGGGCGCTCGACGTCGCTGTCGAGCATCGGCAGTCGCGTCGCGGGCGAGGCCGCGGCCGAACCGGACAGCGGCACGGCCTTGGGCCGTGCGGCCGGCGGCAGGTCGCCCGACGGCACGTCGAGCACGATCGGCTCCTGTTTGCCGCCCGGCGTGAAGCGGAACACGTTCCACGGGAAGATGACCTTGCGGTCGCCCACGCCCATGAAGCCCTGCAGGTTGACGATCATCTCGCGCGGCTTGCCGCTCGCGTCGGTCACCATGTCGACCGCGCGGCCGATCACCTTGCCGTTGCGGCGCGCGACTTCGCTGTCGAGCAACGCGTGGATCTGGGTGCGGTCGAGCGGGCGCGTCGCGACGATCGGCGGGGG
>NZ_JAAGPB010000519.1:0-5596 GCF_017104585.1 Burkholderia sp. Ac-20392 | reverse complement strand
GCAGCACGATCCAGATCATCAGCGACAGGCCGGACACCAGGAAAGCGAGAACCAGCATCATCGGCGCGCCTCCTGTCGGGCGCCGGCATCGGCACAATCAATAGGGGTCAGGAACAAAACGCCCGAAGCCGCACGGGCGGCCGGGCAAAACGCGTAAGAATCGACGGTCATCGAATGGCCTTGAAATGAGCGCGACGCCGGGCAGCCGGAGCGGCTGCCCGCGAAACCGCATAGTTTACTGGGTTCCGCGCGCGCCAGCGCCGACGCGGCTCTCCCGCAAATGCAACACGCCAGACACAGCACCAGAGCAAGGACTTGCCGATAGAGTTAAAATGCGCGATTAATTCGGGGTTCCGGGGCCTGGCCGGCCGGTTCGTTCCTGCCTTCATAACATCAAGCCGGGGCGAGCGAGCGAGTGCCAGCTCCTCGAACCCCGGCGTCTGTCGTCGGAGTTCGCTCACCTATGCGAGTCATCCTTGCCCAGCCCCGCGGCTTTTGTGCGGGGGTTGTCCGTGCGATCGAGATCGTCGATCGCGCGCTGCAACAGCACGGTGCGCCGGTCTATGTGCGTCATGAGATCGTGCATAACCGGCATGTCGTCGAAAATCTGCGTAATAAAGGGGCGCGATTCGTTGAGGAACTCGACGAGGTGCCCCACGGCGCTGTCGCGATCTTCAGCGCGCACGGTGTCGCCCAGACGGTCGAGCGCGACGCGGAAACGCGCGGGCTCGACGTGCTCGACGCCACCTGCCCGCTTGTCACGAAAGTGCACGTGCAGGGCCGCCAGTATGTCGCGGCGGGCCGCCGGCTGATCCTGATCGGCCACGCGGGCCACCCGGAAGTCGAGGGTACGATCGGCCAGATTCCGGCCGAGGTGATCCTCGTGCAGAGTGAAGCAGAAGTCGATACGCTGACGGTGCCTGTCGATACGCCGGTTGCGTACATCACGCAGACCACGCTGTCGGTCGACGATACGCGCGGCATCATCGAAGCGCTGCAGCGCCGGTTCACCGACCTCGTCGGCCCGGACACGCGCGACATCTGCTACGCGACGCAAAATCGCCAGGCCGCCGTGCGCGAGCTGAGCGAACAGGTTGACGTGCTGCTCGTCGTCGGTGCGACGAACAGCTCGAACTCGAACCGCCTGCGCGAGATCGGCACCGAAAGTGGTGTGCCGAGCTACCTCGTCGCCGACGGTTCAGAAGTAAAGGCCGAATGGTTCGCGAATGCGAAGACCGTGGGCCTGACCGCCGGGGCGTCCGCGCCCGAGGAAATGGTCGAAGATGTAATCGGCGCGTTGCGCGCACTGGGTCCCGTCGACGTCACGACGATGGCGGGCCGTGAGGAAAAAGTCGAATTCAAGCTGCCGGCGAAGCTCACGCAAGCTGTCGCCCGCGAAGTTTAAGGAGGACATCTCTTGTCTATTCCGCTGCTCCAGCAAGTCCGCGTCGGCGCGTACATCACGCGCCAACACCTGTCCGGCAACAAACGCTATCCGCTCGCGCTGATGCTCGAGCCGCTGTTCCGCTGCAACCTCGCGTGCAACGGCTGCGGCAAGATCGATTACCCGGACCCCATCCTGAACCAGCGTCTGTCCGTCCAGGAATGCCTGGAAGCGGTCGACGAGTGCGGCGCACCGATCGTGTCGATCGCAGGCGGCGAGCCGCTGCTGCACAAGGAAATGCCGGAAATCGTCCGCGGCATCATGAAGCGCAAGAAGTTCGTCTACCTCTGCACGAATGCGCTGCTGATGGAAAAGAAGATGGACGACTACAAGCCGAGCCCGTACTTCGTGTGGTCGGTCCACCTCGACGGCGACCAGCAGGCGCACGACCACTCGGTGTCGCAGGAAGGCGTGTACGACAAGGCCGTCGCGGCGATCAAGGAAGCGAAGCGCCGCGGCTTCCGCGTGAACATCAACTGCACGCTGTTCAACGATGCGGTGCCGGAACGCGTCGCGAAGTTCTTCGATACGCTGAAGCCGATCGGCGTCGACGGCATCACCGTGTCGCCGGGCTACGCGTACGAGCGCGCACCGGATCAGCAGCACTTCCTGAACCGCGACAAGACGAAGAACCTGTTCCGCGAAATCCTGAAGCGTGGTGAAGGCGGCAAGCGCTGGTCGTTCAGCCAGTCGTCGCTGTTCCTCGACTTCCTGGCCGGCAACCAGACGTACAAGTGCACGCCGTGGGGCAACCCGGCGCGTACGGTGTTCGGCTGGCAGAAGCCGTGCTACCTGGTCGGCGAAGGTTACGTGAAGACCTTCAAGGAACTGATGGAAGACACGAACTGGGACAACTACGGCGTCGGCAACTACGAGAAGTGCGCGGACTGCATGGTCCACTGCGGCTTCGAAGCGACCGCCGTGATGGACACGATGGCGCATCCGCTGAAGGCGTTCGCCGTGAGCCGCAAGGGCATCAAGACCGACGGCCCGTTCGCTCCGGACATCCCGATCGACAAGCAGCGCCCGGCCGAGTACGTGTTCTCGCGCCACGTCGAGATCAAGCTCGAGGAAATCCAGCGCGCCGGCAAGGGCAAGCTGCAGAAGGCGGCAAAGCCGGCAGCAGCCGCTTAAGCGCGTTTCGCCACGCGGAGGCCATGCCTCCGCACGGGCGGGAAAAAATGAAGCGCCACGGAGTCCGCTCCGTGGCGCTTTTGTTTTGGGCCGTCGTTTTGCGTCGCGTTTCGCCGTCACCGTATTGATTGCCGCGGCAGCCCTGCTTTCGCCGAAACAACGCGACCGTGTCGCTGCGCCGGTGCGGCCGGCCCTGTCTCCTCCATCCTCCCTGCGAAACCGGTGCGACGCTATGCGGCCAGCGATTCGGCCGCATGCATGCGCATCTTCTCCGCCGCGCTCGCGACGAGTGCCGGCTGGCCGCTCGACGCGAACGTGCAGACATGCTCCCACAGCTCGGCCAGCCGATGCCGCGTGAGCGTCGTGACGCACGTGTCGTTCGCCGCGAGCACATGCTCGAGTACCGCGCATTCGTCGTCGCGCAGCGTCCATGTACCGCTTTGCGCCGCGCGCGCCACGCCCGCATCGAGCGCACGCTCCGCGTCGACGCACAGGTCGATGTCCGCGTCCGCGCTCACCGCATCGTCGAGCGCCAGGAACACCAGGTAGAGACTCGTGCGCAAGCGCATCAGCAGCGCCTCGTTGCCATGCCCGCCGCGCAGCGCGACGAGCGCCATGTGGCATTTCAGCGAGATGTCGCGTGCTTGCACGGGCGGCAGCGGCAGCAGCCATTCGCGGGTCAGCGGCACGTGGCGCCGGTTCTTCCGGGAGCCCTTCATGATTGGCTCCCGTCGGCGGACGCATCGCTCGCGTCGAAAACCGGCCATGCGATGCGGCACGCAACGGCGTCACGGCGCGCATGGCGCGGGTGCTTCGCGCGACGCCACGCGCCGTGTCCGTCGTCGCACCGCTGCGTCGCTCGCGCGTCCGGCAGCCGGCGCGGCGCCGACGCGCGCACGACGCCGGCAAATCGGATCGTGCAAGCCATGCTCGTCTCCTGCATCAGAACGTGTTCTCGCCCTTCAGGTAGTACGCGGTCTTCACGAAGAACGCCTTGACCGGATGGCCGCCCTGCACGTCGCGCGCCGCGCGCGCTTCCATCGCGGCCCGCTCTTCGCGCGACCGGTCCGGCACCGGGTTGTGGACACGTTCGAGCGCACGCTGCATCTCGAGCGGATAGTTCTGGTTGCCGGCCGACGTCGCGCGATAGCCGGCGCGCGTCATCTGCATCAGTTGTGCGTCGGTTTCGGCACGCGCCGCCGACCAGCTCGACAGTGACGCATTCGATGCGCCGTCGATCACGGCAGACTGCGCAAAACTGACGGCGGGCAGCGCAACGAGTGCGCAGGAAAGTACAGCAACGGGAACGAGGGATCGCATAGTGGCCTCCAGGTGGTTGTCCCCGCATCGATCATGTTCGACGATGCGTTGAAACCATCGTATGACGCGCTGCATTCCGCATGAATAGCCGAATCTGCAATTGATATTTTCGGCTTCGAAATCCGGTGCGCAGACCGAGGCACGCACGAATCCCGCCAAACAGGAATTTCTTTATTTCATTCAACGCCCTGATCGCATTTGTTCAGACGATCCGCAGCAGCGCACGCGGCGCTTTTTCAATTTCCGAAATGACGTGTTGCCGATGCGATCGCGGCTGGCGCACCTGCCGGCAAGGCTTCCGGCGTGATATCGCGCGTGCGGATACCTCGATCCCTGGCCCGATCGAATCGAACGGTTCCTGTGATTCAGGACAAGTCATCGCGTCCGGATTGCCGGTTAGCGACACGACGCGCACAGCAAGGACGCGCGATAATCATGCATCGGCCGCTTCGCGCGGCACCTCATGCATTCCCCTTTTTATCGAGTCATTCCATGGCTGCCCTCGACACTACCGCCATCCACAGTTGGCACGCGCACGTCTATTTCGATGCGGCCAGCCGCGACGCGGCCTGGGCGTTTCGCCAGGTCGTCGACGAACGGTTCGGCGCGGTCATCGAACTCGGCCGCTTTCACGAACGCCTCGTCGGCCCGCACCCGGCCTGGTCGTACCAGATCGCGTTCGACGCCGCGCGCTTCGACGACATCGTGCCGTGGCTCGTGCTGAACCACGGCGCGCTCGATATCTTCCTGCATCCGAATACGAACGACGAACTGCGCGACCATCGCGATTGCGCGGTGTGGATCGGCAAGTCGTATGCGCTGAATCTCGACGCGCTGGCCGGATAAGCGCCGGCACGCGGCCGCCTGCGCCGCGTCGACATCCACGTTTCGGGTCGACGTGAAACGTCCCGCAGCGGCGCGCCCATACAGTGGGTTCCGTTATCGATGCTTCCGGAACCCGCCATGTCACACGCCCACGCCGAGGCCCGGCACATTTATGAAGGCTGGCACGCGGCCGTCGTCGCGCGCGACGTCGATGCGCTGATGGCGCTGTATGCCGACGACGCGGTGCTCGAAACGCCGCTGATCGTCGTCACGCTACCCGATCACGGCTCCGGCGTGCTACACGGCAAGGCCGCGATCGGCGCATTCTTCGCGGCCGGCCTGCGCAATCCGGGCAACAAGCTCGGGCGCTGGTACCGCACCGGGCTGTTCTTCTCGAACGGCCACCAGCTCACGTGGGAATATCCGCGCGCCACGCCGGACGGCGACCAGGTCGATCTCGTCGAGGTGATGGATCTGCGCGACGGGCTGATCGCGCATCATCGCGTGTACTGGGGATGGGTCGGCTTTCTCGCGCTGCGAGCCGCCACGCCGGCGCCCGACCGCGCATGACGGCCGCCGCGCCGAACCGCGCCGCGGCCCGCCGCGTGCTCGCCGCGACCTGCGTGAGCTATACGCTCGTGCTGCTCGACGCGTCCATCGTCAACGTCGCGCTCATCGACATCGCCCATACGTTCGGCAGCCGCGTGGCCGGCCTGCAGTGGATCGTGAACGCGTACACGCTCGCGTTCGCGAGCCTGCTGATGACGGGCGGCACGCCCGGCGACCGCCTCGGCTCCCGCTACGTCGTTATCGCCGGTCCCGCGTTCTGCGTCCCTGCGTCGCTCGTTGTGGTGTGCGCCCCGCACCGTCCCT
>NZ_JAAGPB010000518.1:0-5519 GCF_017104585.1 Burkholderia sp. Ac-20392 | reverse complement strand
GGGCGTGACGACGCGCGGCGGCAGCGGATTGCCGGTGGGCGCCGCGTGCAGCGCAAGCTCGCGGCTACGCGCATTCAGTCGCTGCAGCGCGCGGAATTCGGACGGCGCCATCCCCTTCACCGCACGGAACTGGCGGTTGAAGTTCGACACGTTGTTGAAGCCGGCCTGGAAGCAGATATCGGTGATGTTCGCGTCGTCGGCGAGCAGCATCTGGCATGCGGACTCAATCCGCAGACGATTCACGTACTGCACGAACGGCATGCCCGTCTGGCGGTGGAACGCTCGCGAGAACGCGCTGACGCTCTGCCCGGTCAGTTGCGCGAGATCGGATTCGCGCAGCTCGGAAGCAAGGTTCTTGCCGATGTACGACAGCGCATGGCTGAGCCGCGTCGGCGTAACGTCCGCCTGGTCGTACGCGGGGCTCGCGAGCAGCGTGCGTTCGGCCGCCCCGCACAGCCGCTCGAGGATCGTCATGAACAGCGCGATGCGACGCATGCCGCGCGCGGCCAGCAGCTCGTCGAACAGCGGCGCGATCGCGGCGCTGGTCGCCGCATCGAAGCCGACCCCGCGCCGCGCATCGTCGAGCAGCGCCTGCGCGTCGCGGCACTCGGGAAACGCATCCATGCAACGGCGCACGAATGCCGGATCGAACTGGATCACGAGATTGCGGCGCTCGACGGTTTCGCCTTCGGCCATGTCGCTGACCCAGTTGTGCGGCAAGTTCGGGCCGAGCAGCACGAGATGACCGGGGCCGAACGAGCCGATGTGGTCACCGACGAAATACTTGCCGCGCGTCGCGACGATCAGGTGCAGTTCGAATTCGGGATGGAAGTGCCAGCGGATCGTGCGATACGGATAGCCGTGCGACCAGACCTTGAACGACTCGTCGCGTCGCACTTCGACCACTTCCAGATCGGGGTGCATCATTGTTGGCGTCTCCATTCCCATGTCTCGCTGGCCGGTTCGTTGCGCGCGTGCGCCGCGTATTTCACGCGGCGACGCGACCGGTCGCATGGGAAGCAATGTAGGTCGATCGAGCGCGCGGCTCCACCAACTTTACGCCTGATTTCCGATACTTTTTTGCGCATTCCGGCCGCAAACGGCACCGGGCGGCAAATTTGTGCAGCGCGGAACGGCCGGGCGGCCGCCCGCGCCGGTGCTTATGCGGCCGCGTGCTCGCGCGCCGTCCGCACTTCGTAGGCCTTCAAGTTGTTGTATGCGATCCGCAGCAGCGACAGTGCTTCGGCCGCTTGCGGGTCGCGGCGCGCGAGCAGGTCGCCGATCACGTGATCGGCTTCGACGCGCGCATGGTTCTCGACGTCGCGCAGCATCGACGCGGTCAGCGGCGACGGCGTCAGCACCATCCGCTGCATCCGCTCGATGGCGGCCGGATCGGGCCGGTGGCCGTTGTGCTCGGCGATCGCACTGCATTCGGCGAGCATCGTCTCGAGCAGGCGGCGGCCGTCCGGCGCGGCGAGAATGTCGCCCACCGAGCCGCGGAACAGCGACGTGCTCGCGGCGAGCGTCGCGAGGAACACCCACTTTTCCCACATCCGCGCGGCCACGTTGTCGCTGAGCGTCGCATCGAAACCCGCGCCGCCGAGCACCTCGGCCACCGCGCGCACGCGCGGCGATTCGCCGCCAGCCAGTTCGCCGAAGGTGACGCCATGCGTGTCGTTGAGGTGCACGATGCGCTGCTCGCGATCGAGCGTCGCCGCGATCACGCACAACCCGCCGAGCACCTGCGCGGCGCCGAACCGGTCGCGCAGCACGTCGAGATGACGCATCCCGTTGAGCATTGGCAGGATCAGCGTCTGCGGGCCGACGAACGGTGCGAACGAAAGAATCGCATCGTCGAGGCTGTACGCCTTGCAGCTCAGCAGCACGAGGTCGAACGGCGCGACGCCGGCACCCGCATCGCCTGCACGCACGGTCTGCACGTTCGCGAGCGTCAGGTCGCCATGCGGGCTGCGGATCAGCAACCCGTCGCGCGCCAGCGTGGCCGCACGGCCGTCACGCACCAGGAACGTCACGTCGCGCCCCGCCGCGGCCAGCCGGCCGCCGAAATATCCGCCGACCGCGCCGGCCCCTACCACCAGAATTCGCATCGTTGCCTCCTTTCGGTTTCATTCGCCGCCGCGCCGCCGAGCCGGGCCCGCGGCGCGCACGCAATCGCCCCGTGAGTATAGCGACACCCGTTATGCATATGCATAGATACCCGTGTCGTCATTAGAGGCATCCGTCCACGGTACCGGTTCCTAGGGATAACCCGTCTACGGTGACGCCCGCCGGACGCCGTCAAGACACTTACCCCGTCACGCCGTTCCGGCGAGTTTCCACGACTGACCGACCACACACCATGCGCAATCTTTCCCTGAATCAGAAACTCGCCTCGATGATCGTCATCCTCTGGCTCGGCTTGCTCGTGATCGCCGGGCTCGGCGCATGGCAGACCCGCGCATCGATGATCACGGACCGCCGCGACCAGCTCGCTTCATTGGTCGCGCAGGCCACGAGCGTGGCCGACCATTTCTACAAGCTGTCGCAGCAGAACGCGCTGCCGGAAGCCGACGCGAAGCAGAAGGCGCTCGAGGCAATCGCCGCGATGCGCTACGGCGCCGACGGCTACATCTCGGTCAACGACTCGAAGCCGGTGATCGTGATGCATCCGATCAAGTCCGATCTCAACGGCAAGGACGTGTCGAATTTCACCGATCCGAACGGCAAGCACCTGTTCGTCGAGATCGTGAAGGCCGGCAACCTGGAGGGCGGCAAGGGCTTCGTCGAGTATCTGTGGCCGAAGCCGGGCGCCGACAAGCCGCAGGAGAAAACCAGCGCGGTGCAGCGCTTCGCGCCGTGGGACTGGTATCTCGTGACCGGCATGTACATGAACGACGTGCGCTCGGCCGTGCTCGAAAGCGTCGGCCGCTGGCTCGCGATGACGACCGTGCTCGGCGGAATCGCGACCGCCGTGATGGTGCTGGTGCTGAAAAGCGTGCGCGCGAATCTCGGCGGCGAACTGGAAGTGGCGCTCGACGCCGCGCAGCGGATCGCACAGGGCGACCTGACCGCGCGCGTCACCGTGAAGCACGACGATCACGGCAGCCTGCTGCACGCGCTGCATACCATGCAGGGCGGGCTGATCGACATGGTGTCGCGCGTGCGGATGGGCACCGAGAACATCAACGTCGGCGCGAGCGAGATCGCGTCCGGCAACACGGACCTGTCGCAGCGCACCGAGGAACAGGCCGCCGCGCTCGTGCAGACCGCGTCGAGCATGGACCAGATGACCGCGAACGTGAAGCAGAACGCGGACAGCGCCGCGCAGGCCGCATCGCTCGCCGACCAGGCCGCGCAGGTCGCGACGCGCGGCAGCGCGGTGGTCGACGACGTCGTGCGCACGATGAACGAGATCACCGACCGCTCGCACAAGATCGGCGACATCATCGGCGTAATCGACGGAATCGCGTTCCAGACCAACATCCTCGCGCTGAATGCGGCCGTCGAAGCGGCGCGTGCCGGCGAACAGGGCCGCGGCTTCGCGGTGGTCGCGGCCGAGGTGCGCTCGCTCGCGCAACGCTCGGCGACGGCCGCGAAGGAGATCAAGTTGCTGATCGTGTCGTCGAACGAGACCGTCGAGCAAGGCGCGGCGCTCGTCACGCATGCGGGTGAAACGATGGCCGAGATCGTACAGTCGGTGCGGCGCGTGAACGAGATCCTCGACGAGATCAGTCATGCGTCTCGCGAGCAGAGTGCGGGGATCGAGCAGGTCAACCGCGCGGTGGGCGAGATGGACCAGGTGACGCAGCAGAACGCGGCGCTCGTCGAGGAAGCCGCGGCCGCCGCGCATTCGCTGCGCGATCAGGCCGAGGCGCTGCGGGATGCGGTGACGCGGTTTGCGTTGCCGGCTTGACGGCTGCCGCCCGGCACACGCATGCTCACACGGCACTGCCTGGCCGTGACTCAGCCAGGCCGGTGCCGAGCCCCAACCCCGCCGCCCGCTGGATCAGCTCGACGTCGTTACTCACGCCGAGCTTCTTCATCGCACTGATCTTCTGCGCGCTGACCGTCTGCTTGCCCTTGCTCAGACGCTGCGCGATCGTCTTGATCGGCACCCCCGACAGATACAGGCGAATGACCTCGATCTCGCGCGCCGACAGCTTCACGGGCACCTCGCCGCGCTCGCCGAAAGCATCGACCGCGCGCCTGACGAGCGGCGACAGGTAGCGCCCGCCGCTGTAGCTCGAATGAATGGCCGTGACGATATGGCCGACCTCGTCGAACTTGCTGACGATGCTCACGCCGCCGATCGCGAGGATCGACCCGAAAATCAGCGGGTTCTCGTTCGCGACCAGCGCGACGATCCCGACGTTCGGACGCGTGCGCCGCAGCCAGTCGAACAGCGCAAGGCCGTCCATCTGCTCGTCTCCGCGGATCGCATAGTCGACCAGCACGACATCGCAATCGACACCGCCAAGCGACGCGACCAGCTCGGCCACGCTTCGGTAGACCGCGACGATCTCGATCGCACAGCCGCTGCCCGCGACCTGCTCGATGCCGGCCAGTGTCAACGGCCAGTCGTACGCGAAAACAACGCGAACATTGAATTTCCTCATGCGCAGTTCCAGGTGATTCATCGGCCGCGCGACACGGAACGCGCACGGCCGATTTGGCGTTGAAAGGACGTTCAGGCTATTTTTAGCCTGAACGTCGATTCTATGAAGCCGCGCGCAAGCGGGATATCGGACGGCATCGGGATCGGCCGCCGGGGACGTAATACGAGTTTGATATTTGCGCCGGTTCGAGCGCCCGACACATGGCGGCCGGTATCCGCGGATATCGGCCGGATGGCCAGCGTGGCGGGCCATTCGGGCCAAGCGACCGGCCAGCAGGTAAAATCGACGCCTTTGCATACCGCGCCGGGCCACCGGCGGCGAGCGACGCGCCGATGCCGGCCGCGCGCCACCGCCCGTTTGCCGGCTGCCCGTACCCCCGCTTTCCTCATGACCGAATCCGACCTGCAACCCGACGACACCTCCATCCACGAAGACGGCCTCTGGCGCGACAACGGCTGGACGGCCCGCATCATCAAGAACGAAGACGACGACGGCTGGGCCGTCGAGATGATCAAGGACGGCGAGTCCGAGCCCGCGCTCGTCGGGCCGTGGACCATGGGCCGCGACAAGAAGAACCCGAAGCCGATGGACGCGAACGCGTTCCGCACGCTCGTGAAGACCGCGACCGAAGTGCTGATGCGGCACGAGCAGCAGCGGCGCGCGATGCTGCACAAGGAAGTGACGGTTCAGGGCGAGGACGACCAGGATGTGTCGGTGACGCTCGACATCGTGCCGGACGAGTTCGAGCCGTACGCGCAGCTCAAGGCATTCGATCCGTATGGCGAGCTGCTGGCCGAAGCGAAGGTGTCGGCCGGGTTCAAGCTCAACAAGGCCAGCGCCGAGCGCTGGGTCGCATCGGGCTTCGAGCGGCCGGCCTCCTGATCGCGCGCGGCGCGCCAGGCA